>DASZYF010000099.1:0-8046 GCA_035545535.1 Mycobacteriales bacterium
AGGAGATGACCTCGGCCTTGATGAAGCCCTTCTCGAAGTCGGTGTGGATCACGCCGGCCGCCTCGGGCGCCTTGGCGCCGCGGCGGATGGTCCACGCCCGTGACTCCTTCGGGCCGGCGGTGAGGAACGTCTGCAGCCCGAGCAGCTCGAACCCGGTGCGGGCGAGCTGGTCGAGCCCACTCTCGGTGACGCCGTAGGACGCGAGCATCTCCGCGGCGTCGGCCGCGTCCAGCTCGACGAGCTCGGCCTCGACCTTCGCGCACAGCACGACGGCGGGCGCGGGCGCGACGACCTGCGCGAGCTCCTCGACGAGCGCGGGGTCGCCGAGCTGGTCCTCGCCGACGTTGAACGCGTAGAGGAACGGCTTGTTCGTGAGGAGGAACAGCTCGCGCAGCGCGGTCGGGTCGATGTCCGTCGCCGACGAGAGCGGCCGGCCCTCGTCGAGCACCTTGCGGGCCTCCTGCGCCGCGGCCAGCGTCGCCTTCGCGTCCGCGCTGCCCTTCGCCTCACGCTCGAGCCGCGGGATGCGGGCCTCGAGCGTCTGCAGGTCGGCGAGGATGAGCTCGGTGTTGATGGTCTCGACGTCGTCCTTCGGCGAGACCTTGCCGTCAACGTGCACCACGTCGCCGTCGTCGAACGCGCGCACGACCTGGCAGATGGCGTTCGCCTCGCGGATGTGGGCGAGGAACTGGTTGCCCAGCCCCTCCCCCTCGCTGGCCCCGCGGACGATGCCGGCGATGTCGGTGAACGACACGGTGGCGGGCACGACCTTCTCGCTCTTGAACAGGTCGGCGAGCACCTGCAGCCGCGGGTCCGGGAGCCCGACCACGCCGACGTTGGGCTCGATGGTCGCGAACGGGTAGTTGGCCGCCAGGGCGTTGCCCTTGGTCAGAGCGTTGAAGAGGGTCGACTTGCCCACGTTGGGCAGGCCGACGATGCCGATCGAGAGCGCCACGTCCGGTGACGCTACTTACTCGCGGATCGGGGCTTCCCGGCGCGCCGCTCGTCGGTCTGTCGGAGCCCTCTGCCACCGTCGTCCCCATGACCACCGCCGTCGTCGCCTTCCTCACGGCCGTCCTGGCCGGCGCGCTCGGCTGGGCCCTCGGTTCGCGCCGCGCGGAGCCCGCGCTCGCCCGGGCCGTCGAGGCCGAGTGCGGCCGGGCCGACGCCGAGAGCCAGCGCGCCGATGCCGAGGCCCGCGCGGCCGCGGCCGACGCCGCCCGCATGGCGATCAACCAGCAGCGCGACCAGCAGCAGGCCTGGCTCGAGGACCGCTTCAAGGCCGTCAGCGGCGAGGCGCTGGCCGCCGCCACCCGCCAGCTCGCCGAGCTGCACGAGCTCACGCAGCGCCAGACCACCACTGCGTCCAACGCCGCGCTCTCCGAGCTCGTCGGCCCCCTGCGCACCAAGCTCACCGAGGTCGAGGCGCAGATGCGCGAGCTCGAGCAGGCGCGCACGTCGGCCTACGCCGGGTTGCGGGCGCAGGTCGGCGAGATGCAGCGCACCTCCGAGCACCTGCGCACGGAGACCGCGACGCTCGTCACCGCGCTGCGCGCGCCCCAGACGCGGGGTCGGTGGGGCGAGATGCAGCTGCGCCGTGTCCTCGAGACCGCCGGCGCGCTCGAGCACTGCGACTTCGTCGAGCAGGACACCGTCCGCAGCGACGACTCCGTGCTGCGGCCCGACGCCGTCGTGCGGCTCGTCGGGGGCAAGTCGGTCGTCGTCGACAGCAAGGTCCCGTTCGCCGCCTACCTCGAGGCGATGGAGGCGCGCGACGACTCCACCCGCGAGGAGCGGCGCAAGGCGCACGCGCGCCACTTCCGCGACCACATCCGCAAGCTCTCGGACAAGGCGTACTGGAGCCGCTACGACGCCTCTCCCGAGTTCGTCGTGATGTTCGTGCCGGCCGATGCGTTCCTCGACGCCGCGCTGCAGATCGACCCCCTGCTGCAGGAGGCGGCCTTCGCGGCCAACGTCGTGCTGGCCACGCCGTCGACACTCGTCGCGCTGCTGCGCACCGTCGCCTACACGTGGCGCCAGGACGCGCTCGCCGCCAACGCGCGCGAGGTCGCCGATCTCGGCCGCGAGCTCTACGAGCGGCTGGCCACGCTGTCCGGCCACGTCGACAAGCTCGGCCGCTCGCTCACCTCGTCGGTGAAGTCCTACAACGACGCGGTCGGCTCGCTCGAGGGTCGCGTCCTCGTGACCGCCCGCAAGCTCGCCGAGCTGAAGGTCACCGAGCGGGACCTCCCCGGACCGGAGCAGGTCGAGGTCGCCACCCGCACCCTGTCCGCACCTGAGCTCGTCGACGCCCGCAACAGCCGCAAGCCCGGTGACCGGGGCGAGATCGCCATCATCACGGCGATCGACGAGCACGCGACGCTCGCCGCCGGCTCCGACGACGGCGACGTCAGCCTGTTCGAGACCGGCTGACCGGAGCGAACGCCCCGGGGGCCGTCTCCGGGTGCACGGCCCCCACCGCACCCCCGGAGACGGCGACCGGGGAGGCCCTCTCGGGCCCTCGTGCGCGTGCCCCCACACGCGCATGCCGAGCGTGTCGAAGCGGCGGCCGCCTGTCTGTGATCCACATCTCGGGAGGGGTGTCGGCGTCCGGACAGCGGGGAATCGGTTCTACGGTGAGTGGCGTGACGCTCGTCGACACCCGACGCCCGAGCACGGCGAACCGACCCTCCGGTCCCACGCGTCCCGCCAGCACCGCTGCCCCGGCAACGGGGACCCTGGTCCACGCGGCCCACGCGCGCCGCACGTTCGCGCTGCCCGGGAGCATCGGCATCGCGCTGGGCGCGGGCATCGTCGGCATCGTCATCGGCCTCGCGCGCGGCGACGTCACCACCCGCGTCGTGCCCCTCGCGTACGTCGCGGGCTGCATCGGCGCGAGCCTCGCCTGCCGCCGGGCCGACCTGCGCCGGCTGCTCGTGGCGCTGCCGCTCGTCTGGTTCGTGCTGGCCGTCGGCGCGAGCGTCGCCGACGTGATCCGCCTCGGCACGCCGATGGGCATCACCAGCCTGGGTGTGCCCGCCGGCGAGCTCGCCGTGCTCGACGCCCCCTACCTGTGGCTGGGCGTGGCCGTCGCGTTCCTCATCGCCGCGGCCCGCCGCGGCGTCGCCCGCTCCTGATCGAGCCGCCTGACCGAGCCTTCCGACCGAGCCTTCCGACCGAGCCCTCCGAACGAGAGCTCAGCCGGCGCGCAGGTCGCGCCGCAGCTCCGGCGGCAACGCGAAGATCAGCTTCTCCTCCGCCGAGGTGACCTCCTCGACGTCGGCGTAGCCGCGCTCCGCGAGCCACGCGAGCAGGTCGGTCACGAGGATCTCCGGCACCGACGCGCCGCTGGTGACGCCGACGGTCGCGACACCGTCGAGCCAGGCCTCCTCGACCGCCGACGCGTCGTCGACCAGGTGGGCCGCGGCGGCGCCCTGCTCGAGCGCCACCTCGACGAGGCGCACCGAGTTCGACGAGTTGCGCGAGCCGACCACGAGCACCAGGTCGCAGCGCGGGGCGATCACCTTCACGGCCGCCTGGCGGTTCTGCGTCGCGTAGCAGATGTCGTCGCTCGGCGGGTCGGCCAGGTGCGGGAAGCGCGCACGCAGCGCGTCGACCGTCGCCTTGGTCTCGTCGACCGAGAGCGTCGTCTGCGAGAGCCAGACGAGGCGCGAGGGGTCCGGCACGTCGACGGTGGCCGCCTCCGCCGGACCGTCGACGAGCACGACGCTGTCGGGCGCCTCACCCATCGTGCCGACGACCTCTTCATGACCTTCGTGGCCGATCAGCACGATCTGCCGGCCGTCGGCCGCGAAGCGCCTCGCCTCGGCATGCACCTTGGTGACCAGCGGGCAGGTGGCATCGATGGTGCGCAGGCCACGCTCGGCGGCCTCCTGGTGCACGACGGGTGCGACGCCGTGCGCGCTGAAGATCACGGTCGAGCCCTCGGGGACCTCGGCGTTCTCCTCGACGAAGATCGCCCCGCGCCGCTCGAGCGCCGCCACGACGTGGGAGTTGTGCACGATCTGCTTGCGCACGTAGATGGGCGGGCCGTACCGGTCGAGCGCCTCCTCGACCGTCTGCACCGCCCGGTCGACACCCGCGCAGTAGCCGCGGGGCGCGGCGAGCAGCACCGTGCCTTGCTGTCGCGCGCTCACAACCGTGATCGTAGGCGGCCGATCAGGCCCGTCCTGCGCGGCTGCGGCATGATCCGGAGTACCGAACATCCGGAGCAGCCACCGGAGCCGGACGACGTGACGAAGCGAGGAGTGACGTGCCCGACCTGAAGGAGACCATCGGCGAGCCGCTGAAGAAGGTGGCGTTCACCGGTCTGGGCAAGGTGATGACCTTCGTCGCCGACCCGAAGAAGGCGCTCAAGGAGGCGCCGGCGGCGGCCAAGCAGCTGCCGACGAAGGTCGCGACCACCGCGCTCGTGACGATCTACAAGATCCGGCACCGCAACGACGCGCCCGTCACCCCGCCCGCACCCGCGAAGCCGGCGGCCGCGCCCGCGCAGGCCGCCGAGGAGCCGGCCGAGAAGCCCGCACCGGTGAAGGCCACCGCCAAGGCTCCGGCGAAGGCCGCTGCCAAGAAGGCGACCGCGAAGAAGGCGGCCCCCAAGAAGGTCCCCGCGAAGAAGCCGGCGACGGTCGAGGACCCCGAGACCGAGGACCCGAAGGACGGACCGGTGCCCGCGCAGGCCGCGGACGAGGCGCTCGCCGAGGCCGCCGCCACGCCGCCGGCCGACGAGACGCCCGCCCCGGCCGACGGCGTCGTGAACGAGGCCGCCGCACCCGCGCTGTTCAGCGACTCCGACCAGTAGCGCCGGAGCGCCCACGGGTGCCTGCCCAGACGAGCGCCGAGTCGCCGCTCCCGGTGCGCACGGTCGCCCGGATGATCGGCGACTACATCGCGCGGCTGGGCCGCGTGTGGATCGAGGGCCAGGTCACCGAGCTGCGCCAGCGGCCCGGGTCGGCCACGGTCTTCCTGGTGCTGCGCGACCCGGTGGCCAACGTGAGCCTGCCGATGTCGTGCAACCGGGCGGTGCTCGGCACGGTGGTGCCGCCGCTCGCCGACGGCGCCCGCGTCGTCGTCGACGCGAAGCCGGACTTCTGGCTGCAGCAGGGCCGTCTCACCCTCACCGCGTTCGAGATCCGCCCGGTCGGCGTCGGCGAGCTGCTCGCGCGGCTCGAGCGGCTCAAGGCGCAGCTCACGGCCGAGGGCCTGTTCGCCGCCGAGCGCAAGAAGCGGCTGCCGTTCCTGCCGCGCACCGTCGGCCTCATCTGCGGGCGGGAGAGCGCCGCCGAGCGCGACGTCGTCGAGACCGCGCGGCGGCGCTGGCCGGGCGTCGCGTTCCGCATCAAGGAGGTCGCCGTGCAGGGCGGCCTCGCCGTCGAGCAGGTGACGGACGCGCTGCGCGCGCTCGACCGGGACCCCGACGTCGACGTGATCGTCATAGCCCGCGGCGGCGGCAGCACCGAGGACCTGTTGCCGTTCAGCGACGAGTCGCTGGTCCGGGCCGTCGCGGCCGCCGCGACCCCCGTCGTGTCCGCGATCGGTCACGAACCCGACTCCCCGCTCCTCGACCACGTCGCCGACGTGCGCGCCGCGACACCCACCGATGCCGGCCGCCGCGTAGTGCCGGACGTCGGTGAGGAGCTGGCCCGCGTGCACGGACTGCTCGACCGGGCGACCCGCGTGGTGCGGCACCGCCACGACGCGGAGCAGCGCTGGCTCGCGCAGGTCCGGCAGCGGCCGTCGCTCGCGGCCCCGGACCGGGCGCTCGGTGAGCGCACCGCCGACGTCGTGCGGCTGCGCGCCCGCGCGGACCGCTGCGTCCGCACCGCGTACGAGAGCGCGGTCGCGTCGCTCGCGCACGCCTCGGCACAGGTGCGGGCGCTGTCGCCGCAGGCGACGCTCGATCGCGGCTACGCCGTCGTGCAGCGGAGGGAGGACGACGCGGTCGTGCGGGACCCCGCCGAGGCGCCCGACGGCACGGCACTGCGGCTGCGCGTCGCGGGGGGCGAGGTCCCCGCGCGGTCCGGCCTCTGACCGGCCGTACGCTCCCACCTGCCATGAGCGCCGATCCTTCGAGCAGCGACCACCCCTCCGGCGACGTCGCGCAGCTGTCCTACGAGCAGGCCCGCGCGGAGCTCGAGGAGGTCGTGCAGGCGCTCGAGGCGGGCGGCACCACGCTCGAGGAGTCGCTCGCGCTGTGGGAGCGCGGGCAGGCCCTCGCGACCGTCTGCCAGGAGCGGCTCGACGGCGTGCGGGCCCGGCTGGGCGCCGCCCTCGAGCAGAACGGCTAGCGCAGAACGGCTAGCGCAGAACGGCTAGCGCAGACCCGCGGCGATGACCCGGAGCTCGGCCGGAGTCCCGCCGCCGGTGAGGCCGATCCAGCGGGCGCCCTCGTGGGCGACCCAGGTCTGGCTGCCGTCGTGGTTGGTGCTGACCGTCCAGGCCCGGCCCTCGACCGTGACCGGCGGCGCCGGCTGGGGATCCTTCACGTAGGCGGCCAGCAGGGGGGCGACGTCGGACCCGGACTCCTCGAGGTCCACGAACCGCTCGTCCGGGGTCACCCAACCGGCGTGCAGCACCTGCGGGACGCCGGGCTTGCCCCCGTCCCAGCGCAGGCTGGTCAGGGTCCAGCCGGCCGGCTCCACCGGGGGCGCCAGGAGCGGGAACGATGCCTGCGCCCGGGCGATGTCGAAGGTGCTGCTCGCGCCCGTGGAGACGTCCTCGAGCTGAGGCTTCCCGTGATAGCGGTACGCCGCGAAGGCGATGCTGCCGAAGATGACAGCGATGCCCACGATCACCACAGCCAGGGACCGGAACATGTCGGCGACCGTCTTGACCCCGCGCCGGGCCGGCCGACCCGTGCCGGCGGCCGCCGCGACGGGTGGGGCGGGCTCGGCGGGCAGGGACGCCGGAGTGGGCGCCGATGTGGACACGGAGCCAGTCTCGCCGCACCATCGCGTCACCGCCTGCCCGGCCCGCTCGTTGGAGGTGGCATGACCCCCCGCCGTGCTCCCGCGGGCCCGCACGCGCCCGGGCGGACGCGGCTTCGCGCCACCGTCGCCGCCGTCGCCGCGCTCGCTCTGACCGCCTCCGGCTGCGGCCGCACGCACCACCAGGCCGCGGCCCCGGCGCCGACCCCCGCGGTCGCGGCGGTCCCCGAGCTGACCACCCTGCTGCCGAGCATCGCGCCGCCGAGCCCCAAGCCGCCGCCCGAGCTGCCCTCGGCCAAGGTGCTCGCCGCCGCCTACGTGAAGGCCGGCGCGGGCAGCCCGCACCTGTCGCCGCAGAAGGTCCCCGCGTGGGCCACGGTGCCCCCCGACGCCACGATCGCGGTGCCCGTCGACCCGGCCGCCGGCCTTCCGGTCGTCACCCGTCCGGGCGGTCCCGCGGTGAAGACGCTCGTGTCCCCCACCGACAAGGGCGCGCCGCTCGCGCTGCCCGTCTTCGGCCACGCCGGCAACGGGGCCTGGACCAAGGTGCTGCTCGCCCAGCGCCCGAACCAGAGCTACGGCTACGTGAAGAGCTCGCTCGTCCGCGAGACGCCCAGCAAGTGGCGCATCGACGTCAACCAGGGCCACCACCGGATGCTGCTCTGGTACGGCCACACGCTGCTCGCCAACTGGCCGGTCGCCGTCGGCGCCCCCGCGACGCCGACGCCGCTCGGCGAGTTCTTCGTCGACGTCATCATCGACACCGACGACCCGTACGGCGCCTACGGCAAGTGGATCGTCGGCACCAGCGGCTACTCCGAGGTCTACACGAGCTTCGGCGGCGACGGCGGTGACACCGATGCGCTGATCGGCATCCACGGAACGGACGAACAGTGGTCGATCGGGCATTCTGTCTCTCACGGGTGCGTGCGCACGCCCAACGAGGACTCCGCGCTGCTCGCCCAGCTCGTCCCACTCGGAACGCCCGTGAGGATCACCGCCTGATGACCCGACGTCCCTCGCCCGCCCGCCGTCTGATCGGCGCCGGTGCGGCCCTCACGCTCGTCGCCGGCATCGGCGTGGCCGTGCGCGGGGTCGA
>DASZYF010000100.1:0-22060 GCA_035545535.1 Mycobacteriales bacterium
GACGATGACCTCGTTCTCCTCGTCGGAGAGCGTCGGCGCCTCGCCGGTGGTCCCGTAGAGCACCAGGCCGTCGTTGCCGCCCGCCGGCGAGACGAGGTGCTGCGCGAGCTCCTGGGCGCCCGCGACGTCGAGTCGGCCGTCAGCCGTGAACGGCGTGACCATTGCGGTCAGGACGCGCCCGAACGGCGCTGCGGCGAGCACTCCCACGGGGTCGAGGCTAGGCCACCTCGGTTGCGCCCCCCACGGGGTTCCCGCGGGAGGCCCTGCGTCCGCATGGGTGAGCGCTCACTCTGGCTTGTCCGAACCCGAGGGCTATGGTTAAGTTGCCTTTAGTGATCGGTGTGAGCCGGGTGTGGAGGAGGTGTCGTCGGTGCTGGCGACGTTCGTCATCGGCCTGCGCGAGGGTCTCGAGGCGGCGCTGATCGTCGGGATCATCGCCGCGTTCCTCAAGCAGCAGGGCCGCAGCGACGCGCTGCGCCAGGTGTGGACCGGAGTCGGGATCGCGCTCGCGATCTGCATCGGCGTCGGCGTCGCGCTCAAGGTCCTCGACGACGACCTCCCCCAGCGCGAGCAGGAGGGGCTCGAGACGGTCATCGGCCTGCTGGCGGTCTCGATGGTCACGTACATGATCATCTGGATGAAGCGCCACTCGCGCGACCTCAAGAGGGACCTCGAGGGCGCCGCGGGCAGCGCACTGGCGCGCAACAGCACCCGCGCCCTCGTCCTCATGGCCTTCCTGGCCGTCATGCGCGAGGGCATCGAGACCGCGGTCTTCCTCATCGCCGCGTTCAACGCGAGCACCAACGCGAGCTCCGCCGGCGGCGGCGCGCTGCTCGGCGTCGTGCTCGCCTCGATCCTCGGGCTCGCGATCTACCGCGGCGGTGTGAGCCTCAACCTGAGCAAGTTCTTCCGCATCACCGGACTCGTGCTCGTGCTCGTCGCCGCCGGGCTCGTGGCCACCGCCGCGCACACCGCGCACGAGGCGACGTGGCTGAACGCCGGTCAGGGCCGGGCGTTCGACCTCACCTGGCTGGTGCGGCCCGGCACACCGGTCTCCAGCCTGTTCACCGGCGTGCTCGGCATCCAGCCGCGGCCGGTCGTCATCGAGGTCGTCGTCTACCTCGCCTACCTCGTGCCCCTCGCGCTGTACGTCGCCTGGCCGCAGCGACGACCGCCGGTCACGCGGGCACCCGCGGAGGACCGCGTCCTCGCGGCCGTCTGACGCACCACGACCTCGCACCCCACCACGCACCCACCTGTACGAGTCGGGAGGATCCCTGTGCCTGCACGTGCCCGAGCCGGCGCCGGCGTGACCGCCGCCCTCATCGCGACCGCCCTCGGCGCGGCCGCCTGTGGCAGCAGCACGAGCACCGGCGCGACCACGTCCGGAGGCACCGGCGCCACCCCGATCACCGTGCAGCTGACGAGCAGCGGCTGCACCCTCTCCGCGTCGGCCGCGCCGGCCGGCCCCGCGAGGTTCACCGTGACGAACAAGGACGCCGACGCGGTCACCGAGGCCGAGCTGGTGTCGGGCAGCCGCATCCTCGGCGAGAAGGAGAACATCGCCCCCGGCCTGTCCGGCGCGTTCTCCCTCGACCTGCAGCCCGGCACCTACTCGATGAAGTGCCCGGGCGGCTCGGGCCCCGAGGAGGTGCCGTTCACCGTCACCGGCACGGCCGCGTCGTCCGCGGCGTCCGGCTCGGCCGGGACGGGCTCGTCGTCCGCCGCGGACGGCGGCGCGCTGCAGGCCGCCACCACCGGGTACGTCGCGTACGTGCAGCAGGAGGTCGGCGCGCTGGAGACCTCGACCGAGGCCTTCGTCGACGCCGTGAAGGCGGGCGACATCGCGAAGGCGAAGTCGCTCTACGGCCCGGCGCGCGTGCACTACGAGCGCATCGAGCCGGTCGCGGAGTCCTTCGGCGACCTCGACCCGGAGATCGACGCGCGCATCGCCGACGTCGCCGACCCGTCGAATTGGACCGGCTTCCACCGCCTGGAGAAGGCGCTCTGGGCCGACAAGAGCCTCACCGGCATGACACCGGTCGCCGAGGGCCTCGAGGCCGACGTCGAGAACCTCAACACCCTGGTCCAGACGGTCACGTTCCAGCCCGCGCAGCTGGCCAACGGGGCGACCGAGCTCCTCGACGAGGTCAGCCGGTCGAAGATCACCGGCGAGGAAGAGGCCTACAGCCACATCGACCTCGTCGACTTCCAGGCCAACGTCGACGGAGCGCGGAAGGCGTTCGAGCTGCTCGAGCCCGCCCTGAAGGCGAAGGACGCCGACCTCGCCGGCACCATCAGCGAGCGGTTCGACGCGGTGAGCACCGCGCTGAAGAAGTACCGCACCGGAGACGGTCCGACCGACTTCCAGACCTACGACCGGGTCCCGGCCGCGGACCACAAGGTGCTCGCCGGCGTGGTCGACGCGCTCGCCGAGCCGCTGTCGCAGGTAGCGGCGGAGGTCGTGGGCTCGTGAGCGTCTCGCGACGGGCGTTCCTCGGGGGCGCCGGCGCGGCGGGCGCCGGCCTCGTCGCCGCGTCGTGCAGCTCTTCCCGGAAGAGCCCGGCGGCGGCCGACGACGTCGTCGCGTTCCACGGCGCCAACCAGGCGGGCATCGCCACTCCCCCGCAGGACCGGCTCGCGTTCGCGGCGTTCGACGTCATGCCCGGCACCACCCGTGCCGAGCTGGCGACGCTGCTGCGCACGTGGACCGATGCCGCTGCGCGCATGACCGCGGGCCTGCCCGTCGTGCCCGACGACGCGGCCCGCCCGGAGGCGCCGCCGCAGGACACCGGCGAGGCGGCCGGGCTGCCCGCGGCGCACCTCACGATCACCATCGGGTTCGGCCCCAGCCTGTTCGACGACCGGTTCGGGCTGGCGCACAAGCTCCCCGCGGCGCTCGCGCGCATCCCCGCGCTGCCGGGCGACGACCTCGACCCGGCGATCAGCGACGGCGACATCTGCGTGCAGGCATGCGCCGACGATCCGCAGGTCGCCTTCCACGCCGTGCGCAACCTGCGCCGCCTCGCGTTCGGCACCGCGGCGCTGCGCTGGTTCCAGCTCGGCTTCTCGAAGACGTCGTCCACGCTCACCGGCACCGCCACACCCCGCAACCTGCTCGGGTTCAAGGACGGCACGAACAACATCACGAGCGACGACCACGCGGGGCTCGCCGCGCACGTCTGGGTCGGCGCCGAGACCGACCAGGCCTGGATGAAGGGCGGCAGCTACGCCGTCACGCGTCGCATCGCGATGCGTCTCGAGGCGTGGGACCGCGACAACCTCGCGGACCAGGAGAACGTCATCGGCCGCCACAAGATCAGCGGGGCGCCGCTGGGGGCCGCGGCCGAGCACGATGCCGTCCCGCTCACGGCGAAGAACGCCGACGGCACGGCGGTGGTGCCGATGGATGCGCACATCCGCCTCGCCGCGCCGAGCGAGAACGCCGGTCTGCGCATCCTGCGCCGCGGTTACAGCTTCACCGATGGGACCGACCCGGACACGGGCGAGCTCGACGCCGGCCTGTTCTTCATCGCGTACCAGCAGGACCCGCGCAAGCAGTTCGTCGCGCTGCAGCGCAAGCTCGGTGCGCACGACGCGCTCAACGAGTACATCCAGCACCGCAGCAGCGCGGTGTTCGCCGTGCCGCCCGGCACGCAGCCCGGTGGCTTCGTCGGCGAAGGCCTTTTCGCCTAGGACCCGACGGTCAGCGCCTCGGCGGTGAAGCCGTCGACCCGGTTGACCGCTCCCATCTCGGGGCCGAGGAAGCGATGGCCCAGCTGCTGGAACGACACCGGGTCGCCGGTGGCCAGGAAGCGGTGCTGCGGCGCGGCCGCCGTGTCGGCCCGCGCGAGGTCGTCGCGCACGAGCACGCGGTAGACGTCGGTCGCGGTCTCGTCGGCGCTGCTGACGACGGTGACGCCGTCGCCCACGAGGTAGCGGATCGGCGCCGCGAGCAGCGGGTAGTGCGTGCAGCCGAGGACGAGGGTGTCGACGTCGGCGCTGACGATCGGCGCGAGGTAGTCCGACAGCACGTCGAGCAGCTCGGGGCCGTGCGTGATGCCGCGCTCGACGAAGTCGACGAGCTGCGGGCAGGCGCGCGACGTGACCTCGATGTGCGGGACCGCGGCGAACGCGTCCTCGTACGCGCCGCTGGTGACGGTCGCCTGCGTGGCGATGACGCCGACCCGACCCGAGCGCGTGGCCGCGGCGGCGCGGCGCACGGCCGGGCGGATGACCTCGACCACCGGGATGGCGTAGCGCTCGCGGGCGTCGTTGAGGCACGCGGCGCTCGCCGAGTTGCACGCCACGACGAGCAGCTTCACACCCTCGTCGACGAGGTAGTCCATGATCTCGAGCGCCATCTCGCGCACCCGCGCGATCGGCTGCGGTCCGTACGGCGTGCGCGCGGTGTCGCCGACGTAGACGATCTCCTCGTGCGGCATCTGGTCGAGGAGCGCCCGGGCGACCGTGAGCCCGCCGACACCGGAGTCGAACACGCCGATCGGGGCGTCGCGCCGCGGACCGGTCACGCCGCCCTCCGCACGTGCTCGACGATGCGGTAGCGCAGGCCGCTCGCCTCTGACACGGCCCACTCGCCCACGTCCGCGGCACGCCACTCCGGGCCGAGGACCGGCGCGTGCACGTCACCGTCGAAGCGCGCGTCGATCTCGGTGACGATCGCGCGGTGCGCGTGCGGCTCGAGCGCTGCGTAGACCTGCGCGCCGCCCGCGACCCAGAGGTCGTCATCAGCATCCCGATGGGCATCGAGCAGGTCCGCGACGCTCCCGTACGTGCGCACACCGGGTTCGTCGAGCGCCCTCGAGGTCAGCACGACGGTGTCGCGTCCGGGCAACGGGCGCACGGCGGCGGGCAGCGACGCGTAGGTGCGCCGGCCCATGACGACGGTCCCGCCCATCGTCGTCGCCTTGAAGTGCTTCAGGTCCTCGGGCAGGTGCCACGGCAGATCACCGTCGCGGCCGATGCACCCGTTGCTGGCCTGCGCCCAGATCAGCGCGATGCTCACCGGACCCGCCGTCACACTGCGACGGCGCCGCGCAGCGCCGGGTGGTGCTCGTAGCCGTGCAGCTGCACGTCGTCGAAGGAGTACTCGAAGAGCGACGGTGCCTTCGTGAGCTCGAGGGTCGGGAACGGGAACGGCGGGCGCTCGATCTGCGTGCGCACCTGCTCGAGGTGGTTGCTGTAGATGTGGCAGTCGCCGCCGACCCAGACGAAGTCACCGACGTCGAGACCGACCTGCTGGGCGACCATGTGCGTCAGCAGCGCATAGCTCGCGATGTTGAACGGGACGCCGAGGAACAGGTCGGCGCTGCGCTGGTAGAGCTGGCAGGAGAGCCGGCCGTCGGCGACGTAGAACTGGAACAGCGCGTGGCACGGCATCAGCGCCATCGCGTCGAGCTCGGCGACGTTCCACGCCGACACCACCATGCGGCGCGAGTCGGGGTTGGTGCGCAACGTCTGCAGCACGTCGCTGATCTGGTCGATGTGCTGCCCGTCCGGAGTGGGCCACGACCGCCACTGCACGCCGTACACGGGACCGAGCGAGCCGTCCTCGGCGGCCCACTCGTCCCAGATGGTGACGCCCTGCTCCTGCAGCCAGCGCACGTTGCTGTCGCCGCGCAGGAACCACAGCAGCTCGATGACGAGCGAGCGCAGGTGCACGCGCTTCGTCGTGATCAGCGGGAAGCCCTGCGACAGGTCGTAGCGCAGACGCTCGCCGAACAGGCTGAGCGTGCCGGTGCCGGTGCGGTCGGACTTCACCGCGCCGCGCTCGAGGACCGCGCGGAGCAGGTCCTCGTACTGGGTGTCGGCCCGCGTCCCGGCGAGGGTGGAGACCTCGCTCGGATGGGTCGCCGTCACGTCTCCCAGGCTACGTGGCCGCCTCCGGCGCCCGGCCCACGACTCGCCTTGACCGGCCGGCCGCGAGGTGCGCAGCAGGGGCCCGGTCCAGCCGGGGCTACCGGACCAGCGCCACCGGGCTGGCGGACGTGCGGATCCCGGCCGCGTGCAGGCCGTCGAGCAGCGCGTCGGGCGCCATCGGCCGGGCGATGGCGTAGCCCTGGCCCAGCGGCACCCCGAGGTCGGTGAGGCAGTCCCGCTCGAGCCCGGTCTCGACGCCCTCCGCCACCAGTCGGCTCCCCTGGGCCCGGGTCAGCCGGACCAGCGCCTCGATGAGCGCCTGCTGCGAGCGCGACGCGTCGACCCCGCCGACGAGGCTGATGTCGAGCTTCACGATGTCGGGCTGCAGGTGCAGCAGGTGCCGCAGGCTCGCGTACCCCGCGCCGGTGTCGTCGACGGCGACGAGCAGGCCCTCGGCCCGCAGCGGCTCGATCGCCGCGGTGACGGTCGCGTAGTCCTCGACGATCTCGTGCTCGGTGATCTCGACGATCATCCGGTCGAGCGGCAGCGCGGCGAGCGCGCGGCGCACGGCCGGCGTCAGCAGCGCCGCGGCGGACAGGTTCACCGCCAGTCGCGCCTCGCGACCGATCGAGTCGAGCAGCGGGATGCTGCGCGCCGCCGAGATGAGCGCGGCCCGTTCGAGCCGTTGGTCACCGCGCGCCTCGGCGTCGCGGCGGAACCACTCGGGCACGGGCAGTCGCGAGCCCGGGAAGCGCGCGAGCGCTTCGACGGCGAACACGGTGCCGCGGCGCAGGTCGATGATCGGCTGGAACGCCATCTGCGGGCCCTGCGCGGCGATGATCGCGTCGACCGCTTCGAGCGTGCGATGCTCCCGGCGGTCGCTGCGCATGCGACGTTCCACGATGCGCCCGGCGGCCTCGGCGAGCACGCGGAGCAGGGCTTCGGAGGTGTCGTCGAGAGCGTCGTGCGGTTCGGCCCGGAACACGCACAGCGACCCGTACACGGTGCCGTCGGCGAGCCGCACCGGGACGGCGACGTAGCTGCCGACGAGGCCGCTGGTCGTCGCGGGGAGGTGCGCGACGCCCTCGACGCTGCGGGAGTCGCGGATCACGCACGGGATCGTGCCGTCGAGCATGCGGGCGCAGTAGCTGTCCTCGGCGGTCGTCCAGTCGCCCGGTCCGACCGGCAGGGGCGTGCTCGACCACAGGTACTCGTAGGTCTGCACGCCGTCGCGGATCTCGGCGACGTACGCGACCGACATGTCCAGGCGCGCCGCGGCCGTCTGCAGCAGCCACAGCATCTGGGCTTCGTCCTCGTCGCGTCCCCGCACCTCCGGCTCGCGCTGCACAGGCAGGATCGGCGCCGGGGGCCGCTCCGCGACGACCGCTGCCTTGGCTCGCTGCAGCGCCGCGTCGGCGTCGGTCCAGGCCTGGTGCAACCCGGCCGCGGGCACGCGGATCGCGTGTCCGGCGACGAGCTGCGTGCCCCACGCGGTGGGCGCGGCGACGACGCGGTCGACGTAGGACGCGACGTCCGCCGGTTCGGTGTCCGCGAGCAGCACGCCGAACGTGTTGCCGCCGAGACGCACGATGAGGTCGGACTCCGCGGAGCACGCGCGCACCACGAGCGCGGCTCCCCGCAGCGCGTCGTCGCCGGCGGCCCGCCCGTGCGCCCGGTTGATCGCGTCCAGTCCCTCGAGCTCGATGAGCACGATCGCCGCCGGCAGGGCGAGGCGGGCGCAGCGCTCCTCCTCGGAGATGAGCGCTGCGTCCCAGGCGCGGCGGCCGGGCAGCTCGGTCACCGCATCGCTGCGCGCCGACGCCTCGACCTGCTCCACCTGCCGCGACCAGCCCGACAGCTCGAGCTCACGCTCGAGGAGGTTGCCGAGCATCTCCGCGGCGACGGTCAGGAAGGTCGCGCGGCCGGGCTCGTCGAACGGCGATGCCGGCTGCGGCGTCAGGCTCACGGCGCCGAGCGAGCCGAGCTCGTTGCCGTCACGGTCGAGGATCGGGACGGCGAGCTGCGCCCGCACCGGCACGCCGACCGCGTCCCAGAACCCGGCGAGCTCGGGCACCGCGGCGATGTCGCCGATGAAGCGCGGCGCGTGCGTGCCGTGGGTCGCCTCACGAGCGGCGTCGTCGGCCGGCACGGTCATCCCGACGGGCAGGATCCCGATCCCGTCGACGCTCGCCAGCACCACGACGACCTCGCCGACGCGGCGCATGAGCCCCCACGTCTCCCAGCCCAGCCGCTCACGCAGCATGGCGAGGGTCGCGGTCGCGACCTCCTCGAAGGTCGATCCGACGCGCGGACGCGTGGGGGGCACGGCGGAAGCATCGCAGTGCGGGCGGCCGTGCGGATCACCCGCCCCGGCTGCTCCCCATGGCCCCGCGGGACTACCCGAAGGCGCGCGTCCGGCGGTTGTCGATCAGCGGTGCAGCGGTCCGGACCGCACTGCTTCGAACGCCGAGCCGGGCACGGTCTTCAGCTGGTCGAGGTCGTCGTCGTCCCACTTGTGGTCCGGAGTGCCCGAGATGTACCAGCTCGACCCGTTGTCGGCGACGATCAGGCCATAGGTCTTCAGCGCCTTGAGGATGACGAGCGCCTGGCCGTGGAACCCGGTGAGCGGGAACGACGCCTTGAGCCGGAGGCGCAGGCCCATCGGCGGCAGATCCGCATCGCAGCGGCTGCTCGCCTCGTGCCGGGCGGGCGCGACGTAGCGGCACTGCGTGCGGCTGACGGTGACGCGCAGCGCGTGCCGGATGGCCCCGCTCGCCACCTCGCCGGCCCGCGCCAGGCCGGGAGCGATCGGCAGGCCGGCCGCGTCGGCGCTCGTCCAGCCCGCCGGGCGCGGCTTGGGGTGCTTGAGGTCGTACACCGCGCCGCTGTCGGCGTTCCACGCCGCTCCGCCGCTCTCGGGGAACGCCCGGTAGAGCTCGTAGAGCTTGCAGCTGCCCTGCTGCACGACGAGCACGTGCCGGTCGCCGTCCGAGCTCGAGCCGCCCTCCACGTGGGCCTTGGGCGGTACGGGGTACGGGCCCTTGTCGCTCTCGTCGCCGTACGCGGTGAAGTGGATCGGGACCTTCTTCTGCTTGGGCCCGACGATGTTGATGGCGATGCCGTAGTCGCCGTACCGGCCAGAGCCGAAGTCGGCGTGCAGGTGCAGGTCGCGGCCGATCGAGCTGATGTAGGCGGCCGAGCGCGGGTCGACGGGGTCATGGCTGACGTCGCGGTTCCACAGGCTGGTCTTCGGGAACACGGGACAGCCCCCGATGGTCGACACCCCCGCGTACGGCGAGGTGGCGGTCGGCACAGCCGAGCTGTGCGGACGCGCATCGCCTGCTGCGGGTGCCGCTACCGCGGCAAAGGCAACGACGGCTGGCAAGAGAAGGGCGGACCTGCGCACAGGGCGACGTTAGCCGGGCCCGTGAACAGCTCGTCGGCGGCCGAGAACTACCTCCGCTGGGGACGAGCCACAGACGGACGCTCGTCGCCAGCCTGGAACTACCTCGGCCAGCGACGAACGACCTGCTTGTGCTCGTCGCCGGCGGCGAACAGCCGCAAGCGGACCGCTGGTCGAACCCGGACCCACCTCGTCAGCCGCCCTTCGACGCTCGCGGCCGTCAGGCCGCGGCGTCAGTCAGGTCTGCTCGTAGGTGGGGACGAGGAGGCCCCGGCCGACGGTGTGGAACGCGAGGTTGAACCCGGCGAACGCACAGGACGCCTCTTTCGGCAGCCCGAACGAGGCGGTGTCGAGCGCGTGCACGGCGAAGAAGTACCGGTGCGGGCCGTCGCCGGGCGGCGGGGCGCAGCCGCCGTAGGACACCGAGCCGTAGTCGTTGCGGAGCATGTACGCGCCGGCGGGCAGCCCGGCTCCGCCCTCGGCGCCGGCACCCTGCGGGAGCTCCGTGGTGCCCGCGGGGATGTCGAGCACGACCCAGTGCCAGAAGCCGCTGTGGGTCGGGGCGTCCGGGTCGAAGCAGGTGACGACGAAGCCCTGCGCGTCGGCCGGGGCATCCCACGCGAGGTGCGGCGAGATGTTCTTGCCGCCCGCGCTGTCGTGGATGAAGTCGGTGGGGACGGACGCGCCGTCGCTGACGTCGTCGCTGCGCAGCCCGAAGGACGGGACCTCGGGCAGGAGGTCGTAGGGAGACGGTGGGCGCGATCGCAGCACGGGCATGGGGGCTCTCCTCCGAGGGGTTGTGGCCGCAGGCTAGCGAGAGACGAGCGCCGGCTCGGGCAGCGGCGCAAGGGCAACGTCCCCCACGACACGGCCGCGGATGCGCGCCCAGGTCGCGTGCAACCCCATCTGCACCGGCACGGCGAGGGCGAGCAGGCCACCGCCGACGATCCCGTCGAGCCAGTAGTGGTTGCCGGTGATGACGACGAACATGATCGTGAGCACGGCGTGCGCCGCACCCAGCCAGCGCCAGCGGCTGGTGCTGACGCGCACGGCCGCAAAGCCGACGAGCAGCGCCCACACGCAGTGCACGCTCGGCATGGCGGCGAGCTGCGGAGCGAACCCCTTGCCGCTCGGGTCGTACACGTCAGGTCCGTAGAGCAGGCCGGTGTCGACGATGCCCGGGATGGTCAGGCGCGGCGGGGCGACCGGGATCAGCTGCAGCGCCATCGACGCGAAGGTCGCGAGGAACAGGCGGGTGCGCCACTTCGGGTAGAGGTCGCGGTGCCGGAAGTAGCACCAGAACAGGAAGATGCCGAGCACCGGGACGTGCGCGGCGATGTAGTAGACGTTGCCGAGCTTGATCAGCCAGTGCGCGTGGAGCGCCCAGTGCTGCGTGGTGATCTCCGACGGCAGGTGCAGGTCGCGCTCGACGTCCCAGACCTGGTGGCCGCGGTGGATGGCCTGCTCGGTGCCGGTGACCGTGACCGAGTTGCCCAGCTGCCAGATCGCGTAGATGACCGAGACGAAGCCGGCCTCCTGGGCGAACGACACGAGCCCCGTGCGCCAGTGCGGCGCCCGGGCGCGCGCGACGAAGGCGAACACGAGCAGCGCGGCGGCCAGGTAGAACGCCCAGTCCCACGGCAGCCACACGCCGCCGAGTCTTACAGGCCGAGCAGGCCTTCGATGCCGACGGTGAGGCCGGGGAGCCGGCCGACGCCGCGGACGGCGAGCAGCACACCGGGCATGAACGAGACGCGGTCGAGCGAGTCGTGCCGCAGGGAGAACGTCTCGCCCTCGGTGCCGAACAGCACCTCCTGGTGCGCCACGAGCCCGGACAGGCGCAGCCCGTGCACGGGGATGCCGGCCACCTGGGCGCCGCGGGCGCCGGCGAGCGAGGCCTCCTCGCGCGTCGCGTCCGGCGCGGGCGCGACCCCCGCCTCCTCGCGCGCGGCGGCGATCAGCTCGGCCGTGCGACGCGCCGTGCCGCTCGGAGCGTCGTGCTTGTTCGGGTGGTGCAGCTCGACGATCTCGACGCTCTCGAACCACGGGGCGGCGAGCTGCGCGAACCGCATCATCAGCACGGCGCCGATGCCGAAGTTCGGGACGACGAGCACGTTGGGCGCGTCACTGCCCGCATCGGCGAGCCAGCCCCGCACGGTGTCGAGCCGGTCGGACGTCCAGCCGGTGGTGCCGACGACGGCGTGCACGCCGTGGTCGATGCAGAAGCGCACGTTGTCGAGCACCGACTCCGGCGTGGTGAAGTCCACCGCGACGTCGGCGAGCGCGGCCTCGCCCATCTCGTGCGGTCCGTGGCCGGCCGGGTCGATCTGGGCGACGAGGTCGAGGTCGTCGGCCCCGCGCACGGCCTTGACCGCCTCCTGGCCCATGCGACCGGCCGCACCGAGGACCGCGACCTTGATGTGGCTCACGAGAACACCTTCATGCGGCGAGAGCCTTGCGCATCACGGAGTCGTCCTTCATCTTGCCGACGACGGCGCCGCACCATGATCCCGGCGTGAGCAGCTCAGCCGCGAGCGCGCGCACCTCGTCGGGCGTGACCGCCTCGATGCGGCGCAGGGTCTCGTCGACCGACATCTGCTCGCCGTAGGCCAGCGCGGCCTTGCCGATGCGGGTCATGCGCGCGCTCGTGTCCTCGAGCCCGAGGACCAGCGCCCCACGGAGCTGGCCCTTGCCGCGCAGCATCTCGTCGTCGGTGAGGCCGTGCGCGGCGACGTCGGCGAGGACGTCGCGCGTGACGGCGAGGACCTCCTTGACGCGCTTCGGCGCGCACCCTGCGTAGACGCCGAAGAGGCCGGCATCCGCGTAGGCCGAGGCGAAGCTGTACACCGAGTACGCGAGGCCGCGCTTCTCGCGGACCTCCTGGAACAGCCGCGAGCTCATCCCGCCGCCGAGCGCGTTGTTGAGGACGCCGAGGGCGAACCGGCGCTCGTCGCGCCGCGCGAAGCCGTGCGTGCCGATGACGATGTTCGCCTGCTCGGTCGGGCGGTCCCAGATGGTGAGGCCGTCGCCCTTCGCGCGTGGCGCGACGGTGCTGCGCAGCGGCGCGGGCGCGGCGTCGGTGTCGTCGAGCAGGCCGCCGCGGCGGAACGCGGCACCGGCGCGCTTCACGACGTCGCGGTGCTCGATGGCGCCGGCGGCCGCGACGACCATGGTGGGCGCGGCGTAGCGGCTGCGGTAGTAGCGGTTGATCGCGGTGCGCGAGAGCGCGCCGATGGACTCTTCCGTGCCGATGATCGGCCGGCCGAGCGGCGTGTCACCGAACACGGCGTGCGAGAACGCGTCGTGGACCGCGTCGGCAGCGTCGTCCTCGTGCATCGCGATCTCTTCGAGGATCACGCCCCGCTCGGCCTCGACGTCGTCGTTGCGCAGCAGCGACGAGCAGACCATGTCGGTGACGACGTCGACGGCGAGCGCGAAGTCCTCGGCCAGCACGTGCGCGTAGTAGCAGGTGTGCTCCTTGGTGGTGAAGGCGTTCGCGTCACCACCGACGCGGTCGAAGACCGCGGCGATCTCAAGGGCATCGCGGGTGGGCGTGCCCTTGAACAGGAGGTGCTCGAGGTAGTGCGAAGCACCGGCGAGAGCACGCGACTCGTCGCGCGAACCGGTGTCGGTCCAGATGCCGTAGGCGGCCGACCGACTGCCGGGGACGGACTCCGTCACGACGCGGAGCCCGCCGGGGAGGAGGGTCGTGCGGACCGTCCCCCCGGCGTTGCTCGCGTCAGGGGGTTGGGCGCCGGGAGCTCGCGAGCGGCCCCGATGTCGTGGAGGCACCGACGCCGGATCAGGCGTCGGCAGAGTCCGAGGAGGTCGACTCCGCCGCGTCATCAGCCACCGGGGAGAGGCTGATCTTGCCGCGGTTGTCGATCTCGGTGATCTCGACCTGCAGCTTGGTGCCGACCGGCGTGACGTCGTCGACGTTCTCGACGCGCTTGCCGCCCGCGAGCTGCTTCAGCTTGCTGATGTGCAGCAGGCCGTCCTTGCCCGGGGTGAGGGAGACGAACGCGCCGAACGTCGTCGTCTTCACGACGGTGCCGAGGTAGCGCTCGCCGACCTCGGGCATCGTCGGGTTGGCGATCGCGATGATCTGCGCACGGGCCGCCTCGGCGGACGGGCCGTCGACCGCGCCGACGTAGATGGTGCCGTCGTCCTCGATCGTGATCTGCGCGCCGGTCTCGTCCTGGATCCCGTTGATGGTCTTGCCCTTGGGGCCGATGACCTCGCCGATCTTGTCGACCGGGATGTGGATGGTGAGGATGCGCGGCGCGGTCGGGGCCATCTCGTCCGGAGCGTCGATGGCCTCGTTCATCACGTCGAGGATCGTGAGACGCGCGTCGCGCGCCTGCTGCAGGGCGTCCGCCAGGACGTGCGCCGGGATGCCGTCGAGCTTGGTGTCGAGCTGCAGCGCGGTCACGAAGTCCTTGGTGCCGGCGACCTTGAAGTCCATGTCGCCGTAGGCGTCCTCCGCACCGAGGATGTCGGTGAGGGTGACGTACTCCGTCTTGCCGTCGACCTCGAGCGAGATCAGGCCCATGGCGATGCCGGCGACGGGCGCCGCGAGCGGCACACCGGCGTTGAGCAGCGACATGGTCGACGCGCAGACCGAACCCATCGACGTCGAGCCGTTCGAGCTGATGGCCTCGGACACGACGCGGATCGCGTACGGGAACTCCTCACGCGGCGGCACGACCGGCAGGAGCGCCCGCTCGGCGAGCGCGCCGTGGCCGATCTCGCGGCGCTTCGGCGAGCCGACGCGACCGGTCTCACCCGTCGAGTACGGCGGGAAGTTGTAGTTGTGCATGTAGCGCTTGCGCGTCTCGGGGTTCAGCGTGTCGACCTGCTGCTCCATGCGCAGCATGGCGAGCGTCGTGACGTTGAGGATCTGCGTCTCGCCCCGCTCGAACAGCGAGGAGCCGTGCACGCGCGGGACGACGTCGACCTCAGCCGAGAGCCGGCGGATGTCGGCGAGACCGCGGCCGTCGATGCGGACCTTGTCACGGACGACGCGCTCCCGGACGAGCTTCTTCGTCAGCGAGCGGAACGCCGGGCCGATCTCCTTTTCGCGGCCCTCGAACTGCGCCGCGAGCTTCTCCTGGGTGGCCGCCTTGATGCGGTCCTCCTCGTTCTGACGCTCCGCCTTGCCGGCGATGGTCAGCGCCGCGGCGAGCTCGTCCTTGGCCGCGGCCGTGACGGCCTCGAGGACGTCGTCGCCGTACTCGGCGTAGAGCGGGTACTCGCGCTCGGCCTTGCCGGCGAGCTTCGCGAGCTCGGTCTGCGCCCGGCAGACCTCCTTGATGGCGGCCTTCGAGGCCTCGAGGCCGGCGGCCACGACCTCCTCGGTCGGGGCACCGACGCCCTCGCGGACGAGCCTCACGGTGGCGGTCGTGGCCTCGGCCTCGACCATCATGATCGCGACGTCGCCGTCCTCGAGCACGCGGCCCGCGACGACCATGTCGAACGTGGCGCGCGCGAGCTCCTCGTGGTGCGGGAACGCGACCCAGTGGCCGTCGATGCACGCGACGCGGGCCGCGCCGACCGGGCCGCTGAACGGCAGGCCGGCCAGCAGCACCGAGCACGCGGCGCTGTTGATCGCGAGCACGTCGTAGAGGTGGTCCGGCTCGAGGGAGAGGACCGTCGTGACGACCTGGACCTCGTTGCGGATGCCCTTGGCGAAGCTGGGGCGCAGCGGGCGGTCGGTGAGGCGGCAGGTGAGGATCGCGTCCTCGCTCGGCCGGCCCTCACGGCGGAAGAAGGACCCGGGGATGCGCCCGGCCGCGTACATGCGCTCCTCGACGTCGACCGTCAGTGGGAAGAAGTCAAGGTTGTCCTTCGGGTTCTTCGAGACCGTGGTGGCGGACAGCAGCATGGTGTCGCCGTAGGTGACGACGGCGCTGCCGGCGGCCTGCTGGGCGAGACGCCCGGCCTCGAAGCGGATGACGCGGGGGCTGAAGCCCTCGGGGTTCTTCACGGTCGCGGTGGCGACGTAGGGGTTGACGCTCTCGTAGTCCGAGCTGTCACTTGCGGACAAGGCCGATTCTCTTTTCGGCTCAGGGCCGGCGGCTCGTCCAGGTCACGCGACGCGGCGCTCAGTCGAAGCGTCCGGGGCTCCGTTGCCGGGAGCTCCGGAAGCCACCACCGAGGACCGGGTCGTACCGGCGGGACGCCGACCGGGTGGGTGGGGCCGGCCGGACCACCTCGTGTGACCCGGCCGGTGTGGTGCTAGCGGCGCAGACCGAGCTTGGCCACGAGCGCGCGGTAGCGCTCGATGTCCTTCTTGGCCACGTAGTTGAGCAGCCGGCGACGGCGACCGACGAGCAGGAGCAGGCCGCGGCGGCTGTGGTGGTCGTGCTTGTGGTACTTGAGGTGCTCGGTGAGGTCGTTGATGCGCCGGGTCAGCAGCGCGACCTGGACCTCGGGAGAGCCGGTGTCGGCGTCGGCCTTGGCGTGCTCGCCGATGATCTGCTTCTTGGTGTCGCTGGCCAAAGCCATGCTCGTGCTCTCCTGCTGCATGAGGTGTGCGTCCCCGGTCTGAGTCCACGGGGACCGTCGATCACACTTGGTACCTGGAAGCGGTGGAGGGTCTCCTCCGCCACGGAAAGGCTACCAAAGGCCCTCAGCGGCCCCGCTGCGCAGTCCTCAGGCGGCGGAGAGGTAGGACAGGTAGCTCAGCAGCTCGTCCGGCTCGAACGGCTTGGCGATGAAGTAGTCGACGCCCTCGGTCCAGGCCTGCCAGGCGTGGTCGTCGTCGGCCGCGGCGGTCAGCATGACCACCGGGAGCGTCGACCCACCCTCGCTGGAGCGGATGCGGGCGAGCACCTCGTGGCCGTCCAGGCCCGGCATCATCACGTCGAGGACGACGCAGTCGGGCCGGTCGGCCGCGATGGCCCGCAGGCCGGCGTAGCCGTCCTCGGCCGCGCTCGGGACGTACCCGTAGGCCTCCAGCACGTCACAGACGAGCTGACGGACGGCGGGGTCGTCATCGATGACCAGCACCTTGGACACGGCTGCCACGACCGAGGGATCGGCCGAAACGTCGCCGCGGTGGAATAGCCCGATCGGGTGACGGCGCCCTTTCGGGCGAACCCGAACGGCCCTGCTGGCTGTGTCACTAGGCCTGCTCGCGGGCTCCCGGCGCCCGTCAGCCGAGCAGAAGGTCCCGCGTGCGCTGGACGTCGTCGGCCATCTGGTCCACCAGGGCGTCCGCGTCGTCGAACCGGAGCATCGGGCGCAACCGGTGCGAGAAGTCGATGCCCACCCGATCGCCGTAGAGGTCACCGTCGAAGTCGAGGACGTAGGCCTCGACCCGGCGCTGCCGGCCCTCGAAGGTCGGGTTCGTCCCGACCGAGATGGCGGCGGCCCGGCGCTCCCCTGCCGGCGCGAGCGGGATGAGCCAGCCCGCGTAGACGCCGTCGGCGGGTACGGCGGCGTGCGGCACCGCCCGCAGGTTGGCGGTCGGGTAGCCGAGCTCCCGGCCGCGCTGGTCGCCCCGGACGACCACGCCCTCCACCCGGTGGTCGCGGCAGAGCGCCTCGGCGGCGGCCTCGACGTCGCCCGCGGCGACCAGCTTGCGGATGAGCGTGCTCGAGTAGGCGGTCTCCCCCGCAGCCAGCACCATGGGCACCGCCTCGGCGGTGAAGCCGAACCGGGCGCCGAGGCGCTTGAGCAGCGCGACGTCGCCCGCCGCCTTGTGACCGAAGCGGAAGTTCTCGCCGACCACGACGGCCGAGGCCTGCAGCCGCTCGACCAGCACCTCGTGCACGAACGCGTCCGGCTCGAGCTGCGAGAGCGCGAGCGTGAACGGGAGGACGAGCACGACGTCGACCCCGATGCCTTCGAGCAGCTCCGCCTTGTAGCGCGTGGTCGTGAGCTGTGCGGGGTGGGTGCCGGGCCGGACGACCTCGCTCGGGTGGGGGTCGAAGGTGATGACCACGCTGGGCAGACCCATCGCCTTGGCCTTCTCGACCGCGGTCCCGATGAGCGCCCGCTGACCACGGTGCACGCCGTCGAACACGCCGATGGAGACGACCGACTGCCCCCACCCGGAGGGCACCTCGTCGAGCCCGCGCCAGCGCTGCACACCCCCACCCTACGAACGTGGGCGGCCCCACCCGGGGGTTCAGGCGGGGGCGAAGACCACAAGGGGCTTGGCGACCTCGCCGTCGTCCTGCACCAGCGCGAGCACGTCGCCCGTCGCCGCGTCGAACGCGCCGACGGCGCCGGTGCGGCCGGTCGCGGCGATCGGGCGCCCGTGGCGGAGGTCGCGCGTGGTGTCGGCGTCGAGGTCGACGCGCGGGAAGCAGCGCGCCACCGCATCGGCGAGCGACACGACGGTGAACGCCTGCTCCAGGGCGTCCACCGTGCGGGCCTCGTCGACGGTGAACGACCCGCTGCGGGTGCGGCGCAGTGACGTGAGGTGCGCACCCACGCCGAGCGAAGCGCCGAGATCGCGGGCCAGCGCCCGGATGTAGGTGCCGGTGGTGCAGCTGACCCGCACATCGAGCTCGTCGCCGCGTCGCGCGAGCACGTCGAACGCGCTGACCGTCACGGGGCGGGCCGCGAGCGCGACGTCCTCGCCGGCGCGGACGCGTGCGTAGGAGCGCACTCCCCCGACCTTGATGGCCGACACGGTGCTCGGCACCTGTTCGATGTCACCGGTGAGGGCGGCGATCCCCGCGGCGATGTCCTCGTCGGTGACGTGCGCGGCGGCGACGGTGCTGACGACCTCGCCGTCGGCGTCGTCGGAGACCGTCGTGACGCCGAGCCGGATGGTCGCCTCGTAGGTCTTGTCGTGGGCCGCGAGGTGACCGAGCAGACGGGTTGCGCGGTTCACCCCGATGATGAGCACGCCGGTCGCCATCGGGTCGAGCGTGCCTGCGTGGCCGACGCGGCGGGTGCCCGCGATCCGCCGCACCTTCGCGACGACGTCGTGCGACGTCCGGCCCGCGGGCTTGTCGACGACCACGATCCCGTCCACGGGCACATCGACGGGCACAGTCACGGGCACGGTCACGGCAGCTGTGCGCGCACGAGCGCGACGGCCTCCTCCGGCGTCGCGACGTGCGCGGTGAAGCCGGCCGCGAGCTTGTGCCCGCCGCCGCCGAGCGCGACCGCGACGGCGCCGACGTCGGTGGCGCCGCGCGAGCGCATCGACACCGACCACTGGCCCGGAGCGACGCCCTTGCACACGACGGCGACGTCGACCTCGGCCGCGGTGCGGATGACGTCGATGACGCCTTCGATCGACGCGATGGGCAGCCCGAGCCGGGTGCGCTCCTCGTAGCCCACCGACGTCCAGATGACGCCGTCCTCGAGGCACGCACGGGCGACCGCCGTGCCGAGCAGCTTCACGCCCGCGAACGTCGCCGTGTCGAACAGCTCGCGCCCGACGGCGACCGGGTCCGCGCCCGCTTCGAGCAGCTCCGCGGCGAGGCGGTGCACGTCGGGCGTGGTGGCGGCGAACCGGAACGAGCCGGTGTCGGTGACGAGCCCCGCGTAGAGGCACGTCGCGATGTCGGCGTCGAGGTCGGCGAGCCCGTGCACCAGCTGCGCGACGACGACCGTCGTCGAGGCCGCCGTGATGTCGATGAGGTTCACGGTGCCGAACCGGGTGTTGGTGGCGTGGTGGTCGACCACGAGGACGGCGTCGGCCCGCTCGAGCAGCGGCAGGAGCGGGCCGAGGCGGTCGGCGCTGCCGGTGTCGGTGGTGACGACCAGTGCGGGCGTGGGGCCGGAGAGGACCGTGGAGGGCTCCGCCAGCAGGTCGTGGCCGGGCAGGAACGCGAGCGCGTCGGGCACGTGCCAGGCCGGGTCGTCGGTGCCGAACGACACGACGACCTCGCGGCCGCGGGAGCGCAGCGCGAGCCCGAGGGCGAGGGCCGAGCCCAGCGCGTCCGCGTCGGGGTTGATGTGGCAGGCGACGACGCACCGGCCGTTGTCGCTGAGCAGGTCGCGCGCCGACTCCCAGGCGTCTGCGGTCACTGCTCGGTGTCCGCCTCGTCGGCCGGGAGGTCGTCGTGCCTGTACGGGTCGGCATCGCCGGCGTAGGTCGCGCCGACGCGGGCCGCCGCGAGCTGCGCGTCGGCTTCGTGGGCGGTCGCGAGCAGGTCCTCGACGTCGCGCGCGACGCCGGGCACCACGTCGGCGACGAAGGTGATGGACGGCGTGTGGCGGATGCCGGTCTGCTTGCCGACCGCGGCCCGCACGACGCCCGTCGCCGAGGCCAGCGCCGCGGCCGACTCCGCCACCTGGGCCTCGTCCCCGAGGACCGTGTAGAAGACCGTCGCCTCGCGGAGGTCGGGCGTCACGCGAGCGTCGGTGACGGTGACCATGCCGAGGCGCGGGTCCTTCACCTGCAGCTCGAGGGTCGCGGCCACGATCTCGCGGATGCGCACGGCGAGCCGGCGCGCACGGGCCACGTCGACCATCAGTCGTCCTCCTCGTTCCAGTACTGCTGTCGCGCGGACAGCAGCTCGAGCTCGGGCCGCGCCGCGACCAGGCGCTCGCAGGCGTCGAGCACGTCGACGCAGTGCGCGCGGTCGGCCGCCACGACGGACACCCCCACGAGGGCCCGGCGGTGCCGGTCGAGATGACCGGCCTCCGCCGCGGCGACCTCGTGCTTGCGACGCAGCTCCGCGACCACGGGGCGCACGATGCTGCGCTTCTCCTTCAGCGAGTGCACGTCACCGAGGAGCAGGTCGAGTGACAGCGCGCCGATCCACACCGCCCGCCCCTCTCCTGTTCGTGGTGGGTGCGACCGTCCGATCAGCTGCGCGGGACCTCGCGCTGCTCGAACGTCTCGATCATGTCGCCGACCTTGATGTCGTTGTACGACAGGCCGATGCCGCACTCGAAGCCTTCGCGCACCTCGGTGACGTCGTCCTTCTCGCGCTTGAGCGAGGTGATCGTGAGGTTGTCGCTGATGACGACGCCCTCGCGGATCAGACGCGCCTTGCTGTTGCGCGTGACGGTGCCCGAGCGGACGCGGCAACCGGCGATGTTGCCGATGCGGGGCACCTTGAAGATCGCGAGGACCTCCGCGGTGGCGACGTCGAACGTCTCGTAGATCGGCTTGAGCATGCCGCGAAGGGCCTTCTCGACATCCTCGATCGCCGCGTAGATGACCGAGTAGTACCGGATCTCGACGTGCTCGCGGTCCGCCAGCTCGCGGGACTTGCCCTCGGGCCGGACGTTGAAGCCGATGATCACCGCGTCGGACGCCGAGGCGAGCATGACGTCGTTCTCGGTGATGGCACCGACGCCGCGGCCGATGATCCGCAGGCTGACCTCGTCGTCGACCTCGATCTTGAGCAGCGCGTCCTCGAGAGCCTCGACGGAACCCGACACGTCACCCTTGAGGATGAGGTTGAGCTGGCTGGTCTGACCCTGCTTGATGCGCTCGAGCGCCTGCTCGAGCGTCATGCGGCCACGCGAGGCGGCGAGCTCGGCGTTGCGCTCCTGCGCCTGCCGCTGCTCGGCGACCTGACGAGCGACGCGGTCGTCGGGCGCGACGAGGAAGTTGTCGCCGGCACCCGGGACGCGGGTCAGGCCGAGGACCTGCACCGGCCGCGACGGCGGTGCCTCGTCGAGCGCGATGCCGTGCTCGTCGAGCATCGCGCGGACGCGGCCGAAGGCCTCGCCGACGACGACCGAGTCACCGACGCGCAGCGTGCCGCGCTGCACGAGCAGCGTGGCGACCGGGCCGCGGCCACGGTCGAGCTGGGCCTCGATGGCCACGCCCTGCGCGTCGACCGTGGGGTCGGCCCGCAGGTCGAGGGCCGCGTCGGCGGTGAGGATGACGGCCTCGAGGAGCTCCTTGATGCCGGTGCCCGACTTCGCCGAGACGTCGACGAACAGCGTGCTGCCGCCGTACTCCTCGGCGACGAGCCCGTACTCGGTGAGCTGGCCGCGCACCTTGGAGGGGTCGGCGCCCTCCTTGTCGATCTTGTTGACGGCGACGACGACGGGAGCGTCGGCGGCTTGCGCGTGGTTCAGCGCCTCGATCGTCTGCGGCATCACACCGTCGTCTGCGGCGACGACGAGGATGACGATGTCGGTCGTCTTCGCACCACGGGCACGCATGGCCGTGAAGGCCTCGTGACCGGGGGTGTCGATGAACGTGATCGCGCGGTCGATGTCGTGGTGGTCGACGTGCACCTGGTAGGCGCCGATGTGCTGCGTGATGCCACCGGCCTCGCCCTTGACGACGTCGGTGTTGCGGATCGCGTCGAGCAGCTTGGTCTTGCCGTGGTCGACGTGACCCATGACGGTGACGACCGGCGGGCGGGGGACGAGCGCCTCCTCGTCGACCTCGCCGCCGAACTCGAGGTCGTAGCGCGCGAGCAGCGCCGCGTCCTCCTCCTCGGGCGTGACGATCTGCACCTCGTAGCCCATGGCCTCGCCGAGCAGCTGCAGCGTCTCGTCGGAGCAGGACTGCGTGGCGGTCACCATCTCGCCGAGCTGGGTGAACACGACCTGCACGAGCGAACCGGGGTTCGCATCGATGCGGTCGGCGAAGTCGGCGAGCGACGCGCCACGCGGCAGGCGGACGACCTGGCCCTGGCCGCGCGGGACGACCGCGCCGAGGGTCGGCGCCGAGAGGTTGTCGAACTCCTCGCGCCGCTGCTTGCGCGACTTGCGCGCCGGACGGCCGCCGGGACGGCCACGGCCGAACGCGCCCGGCGCGCCACCCCGACCACCGGGGCCACCGGGACGGCCACCGGGACCGCCGGGACGGCCGCCGTAGCCACCGCCACCGCCACC
>DASZYF010000101.1:0-4361 GCA_035545535.1 Mycobacteriales bacterium
TGTCGGTGAGCCAGCGGCCGTCGTGGTGCAGCTGCTCGAGCTTCGGCGCCGGCGCGGCGGGTGTGCCCGGGTGCGCGCTGGTCGCGACCGCCGGCACCAGCACGATCGCGGCGGCGACGGCCGCGAGCCCCAGCCGTGTCCGCCCGCGCACGCGCACACGCTAGGTCCGCGCGCGGCCGTCCGGGCGCCCGCCACGCGCGGGTCCGCTCGCGGCCCGGTCCGCCGTGAGCAGCGCAGCGCCGGCCGAGCGGTCGCTCCCGAGCGGTCGGGACGAAGGGCCCTGGCCCGGCCGGGCCGGGCCGCCGAGGCTCATGGGGTGATCACAGGTGGCGCTCAGCCACGGGACGGGTCGGCGGCCGATCATGGGTACGTGGACCGTGTGCCCGTCACCGCCGCCCCGTGGCCGTGGCTGCGCGCGCTGGTCGCCGGGGCCGTCGGGCTGACGGTCACCCTCGCCGCGCACACGAGCGTCGACGGCGCGCTGCCGTCGGTGCCCGCGCTCGCCGGGTCAGTCCTCGTCCTCACGCTGCTCGCCCGCCTGGCCACGGCGGCCGAGGTGCGCCTGCCCGTCCTGCTCGCCGGCCTGACCGCGGCGCAGCTCGGCCTGCACGCCGCCTTCCTGTACCTCGCGACCGGGCGCGCCACGCACCCCGGCACCGCCGGCTGGCTCTGCTGCGGCGACGCCACGCCCATCCGTGAAGGGACCGGAGCCGCGGGGCTGTCCCGCGGCGCACTCGTGCTGCTCGCCGCCCACCTGCTCGCCGTCGCGGTGACCGCGTTCTGGCTGCGCCGGCTGGAGCTGCGCGTGTGGCGCGCCGCCCGCGCCGCCGCCGGCGCACTCACGACGACCGTCACGTCCCTCGTGCACGCCCTGGTCGCGCTCGCCCGCGCCGTCACCCCGCACGAGCGGCCGCAGGTCGCCCCGACACCTCCCGTCCTCCCGCTCCCCGGGTCGGTCCTCCTGACCCGGCGGGTGCGGCGTCGTGGTCCGCCGGTGGCTGTCGCTCGCTGAGCGACACCACCCGCAACCACGCCCACACCCATCCCTGGAGGACCCATGCCCGAGCAACCGAACACGCGGCGCGGCCGCGTCGAAGCGATGCGCAAGCGCGAGCAGGCGAAGCAACGCCGGCGCACGAGTGCGCTCGTCGCCGTCGGCACCGCGGTGGCGATCGTCATCGTGTTCGTCATCGTCGGCGCCACGACGAAGAGCACGCCGAAGGCCGCGGCCACCAGCCCCGCCAACGCGAGCGTCGTCGCGGCGCTCGCGGCGGTGCCGGAGAGCGTCATCAACACCGTCGGCGCCGGCAGCGGCGTCACCGGCCCGACGAGCACGAGCGGCGCGAAGCTCACGTCGGACGGCAAGCCGCGCGTGGCCTACGTCGGCGCCGAGTACTGCCCCTACTGCGCGGCCGAGCGCTGGGCCCTCGCGCAGGCGCTCTCGCGGTTCGGCACGTTCAGCGGCCTCGGCACGACGACGAGCTCGTCCACCGACGTCTACCCCTCCACCGCGACGCTCGACTTCCACGGCTCGACGTACACGTCGCCGTACCTCGTGTTCACGCCGTACGAGGAGGAGGACGGCAGCGCGCAACCGCTCGACACCGTCCCGGCCGACATCGCCGCGCTGCACACGACCATCGGCGGCGGCACCTACCCGTTCGTCGACCTCGGCGGCACGGCCTACATCAAGGGAGCGAGCTACGACCCGGCCCTGCTCAAGGGTCTGACGCAGGCGCAGATCGCGCAGGCACTGTCCGACCCCAGCTCGCCGGTGGCGAAGGCGGTCATCGCCGTCGCCAACCGCATCACGGCGCAGCTCTGCACGCTCACGGGCAACCAGCCCGCGAACGTCTGCAGCGCTTCCGGCGTCACGGCCGCGGCGAGCGCGACCAGCTGATGACGACGGCCCCTGCGGGGCCGCGCACGGTGGCGCCGGGCCGGCTCATCGCCTTCGGGCTGAGCCTGCTCGGCGCCGCGCTCGCGGCCTACCTCACCTACGAGCACTACACCGGCAACCGCACGCTCGCGTGCTCCGGCCACGGCACGATCGACTGCGCGAAGGTCACGACGAGCAGCGAGTCGGTGATCGTGGGCGTGCCCGTCGCGGTCTGGGGCCTGGTGTTCTTCGCCGGGATGATCGTGCTCACGCAGCCGCTCGCGTGGCGCCGGCCGGACCTGCACCGCGTCCGCCTCGGCGCGGCCGGGCTGGGCTTCGCGTTCGTGCTCTACCTCGTCTACACCGAGCTCGTGACGCTGCACGCGATCTGCCTCTGGTGCACCGGTGTGCACCTGGTCACGCTCGCGCTGCTCGTCACGCTGCTGATGGTCGACCCGTGGGAGGCTTCCCCACCGTGAAGGGGATCATCCTGGCCGGCGGCCGCGGCACGCGACTGCATCCCGTGACCCTCGCGGTCTCGAAGCAGCTCCTGCCGGTCTACGACAAGCCGATGATCTACTACCCGCTCACGGTGCTGATGCTCGCCGGCATCCGTGACGTGCTGATCATCTCGACGCCCGAGGACCTGCCCGCGTTCGAGCGTCTGCTCGGCGGCGGGGAGCAGTGGGGGATGTCGCTCACGTACGCGGCGCAGGACGAGCCGCGGGGCCTGGCCGATGCGTTCATCATCGGCCGCGAGCACGTGAGCGGCGGACCGTCGGCGCTCGTGCTCGGCGACAACATCTTCCACGGGCACGGCCTCGGCGAGATCCTCGCCGAAGCCGCGACGAACATCCACGGCTGCCGGCTGTTCGGCTACCAGGTGGCCGACCCCGAGCGCTACGGCGTCGCCGAGGTCGACGACACCGGCACGCTGCTGTCCATCGAGGAGAAGCCGGAGAAGCCGAAGTCCGACCTCGCGGTCACCGGGCTCTACTTCTACGACCAGCAGGTCGCCGACATCGCGGCCGGCCTCAAGCCGTCGGCGCGCGGCGAGATCGAGATCACCGCCGTCAACAACCACTACGTGGAGCAGGGCACCGCGAAGCTGGTGAACCTCGGCCGCGGCACCGCCTGGCTCGACACCGGCACGCACGACTCGTTGCTCGCCGCGTCGCAGTTCGTGCAGGTGCTCGAGCAGCGGCAGGGCATCACCATCGCGTGCGTCGAGGAGGTGGCCTACCGCATGGGCTACATCGACACCGAGCAGCTGGCGAAGATCGGCGCGACCCTCGGCAAGTCGACCTACGGCGAGTACGTCCGCTCCCTCGCCACCACCTGACCCCGACCCCGGCCGCCCCACCCCCGCCGGCGGACCCCTTTCCGGTCGACATCGGACTTGTGGCAGATCCGGGGGCCCGAAAGCTGCCACTTCGCCGATGTCGGCGAGATGTGGCTAGGGCTGGGGTTTCCAAGCACCCGGATTGTGTGGGTCCGGCGCTTCGCCGCCCAGGCCCGGTGTACCCATGCGCCCGACGGGCGGATGAGCGGTCGGCACGCCGCCCTTCTGCGAGTAGTGCACGCGTTGGCGACGCGGACCGATGCACCCGGGGTGGTGCGTGCCGACGAGCTGCTGCACGTAGACCCAGAGCTCGCTCGGCTGCCCGCCGCCGCTGCGCCCGCTGGTCGTCGTGATGCGGCCGCAGCGCGGGATCTCGGTGTAGGCGTAGCCGTGATCGCCGATCGTCCACGCCGCGGAGAACACCTGCCAGCCGAGGTCGTAGGACGGCGGGTGCAGCGCTCCGCTGCACGGCGACGCACCCGCTTCGGTGTAGCCGATGGCGTCGCGACCGGCGCCGTCGAGCACCTCGATGTGGTAGCCGAACCCGCGCTGCGCCTTCGTGGTCTTCGGTGCCGGTCCGTGCTGTGCCGGGCACGAGTAGGCGCCTTCGAAGGCAGTCGCCAGGAAGAACGCCGGCCGCTTGGCGAAGTGCTCGAGCGCCCGGTGCTGCGCATCGCGCGGCACCTTCACCGTGACGTAGCCGTAGCCGAACACCTCGCTGCGTACGGTGCCGGCCGGGTTGCTGGTGTCGACCGGCTCCATAATGCGCAAGACGGCGTAGGCCTCGTCGGGGCGCAGCGGCGGGCAGCTCCCGGGTCCGGCCGGCGCGGCCACGAACGTGCCGTGGTCCAGGCTGATGCGCCGCACCACGCGCTGCCCGGAGACGCCCGCGCGGACCGGGTCCGTCGTCTGGTGCCGCGGTCCGCCGGTCAGCGGGCAGCTGTCGTGGATCTGCGGCGCGGGGGCAGCGAGCACCGGCAGCACGGGCAGCGCCGCGGTGCCGGCGCACGCGATCGATGCGCAGGCAAGCACCAGGCGGGTGCGTCGCGGCATGGCGGAACGGTAGGGCTGCACAACGTCATGGAGGGGATTCCGCGTCGGGGGGTTCCCTCTCGGCGCTGTGAACGGCTACGCTCGGCG
>DASZYF010000102.1:0-15181 GCA_035545535.1 Mycobacteriales bacterium
GGGGCGGCCGACGCGGCCGCTGCGGCGGGCGCTGGAGGCATGGCCTCGCGCAGCTTGCGGACGACGGGGGCCTCGACCGTGGACGAGGCGGACTTCACGAACTCGCCGAGCTCCTTGAGCTTCGCGAGGATCGTCTTCGAGTCGGTACCGAGCTCCTTGGCGAGCTCATGAACGCGGACCTTGCCGGGCACGTCTCTCTCTTCTGGTCACCCGGCGGACCACGTGGTCAGCCGGTCGTCTAGGGGGTGCTCATCGCCGGGAGTGGCTCATCGAGCGCTCATCTGGTCGGACCTGCTTCCGTCTGGGGACTTCTGTGCTGACCTGCGGGCTGACCTGTGCTGCCGACCCGCTCCACGTGCTCCCGCACCGCAGTGGCGTCGAGCGGGTGCGGCACGCGCAGCGCGCGGGCCAGTGCTCGCCGCCGCTCGGCGCGGTCCAGGCAGGCCGGGTCGGGGTGCAGGTTCGCGCCTCGGCCCGCCAGCACCCGGCCGGGGTCCGGGATCGCCCGCCGAGGATGGCCCTCGGCAACCGGTCCTGACTCCGCCACGACGCGCAGCAGGTCGCTCCGCGCCCCCTGGGCCCCGCACCCGACGCAGGTGCGCAGGGGTGGGCCAGGTTGCTGGAGCACCATCCATCCTAGCGCCCGGCCGCGGGCGCGCTTCCCGGTTGCCGCCGGGCTCAGGCGGGCGCGGGCTCCGCGGCGCCGGCGGGGTCGGGGGCGGCCGCGGCCCCGGGGACCGCCGGGGCGTCCCCCGCGGCGTCGGAGCGGATGTCGATGCGCCAGCCGGTCAGGCGGGCCGCCAACCGCGCGTTCTGACCCTCGCGGCCGATGGCGAGCGAGAGCTGGTAGTCGGGGACGACCACCCGGGCGGCCCGGGCCTCCTCGTCGACGACCTCGACCGACAGCACGCGCGCCGGCGAGAGCGCCTCGGTCAGCAGCGTCGCGGGGTCATCGCTCCACAGCGCGATGTCGATCTTCTCGCCGTGCAGCTCGGCGACGACCGCGCGCACGCGCGCGGCCTGCGGGCCGACGCAGGCGCCCTTGGCCGACAGCCCGGCCTTCCGGGTGCGGACGGCGATCTTGCTGCGGTGCCCGGCCTCCCGCGCGATCGCGACGATCTCGACGGTGCCGTCGGCGACCTCCGGCACCTCGCGGGCGAACAGGCCCGCGACGAGCCGCGGATGCGTGCGCGACAGGGTGACCTGCGGGCCCTTCGGACCCTTCGCGACCGACAGCACGTAGGCGCGGATGCGGTCGCCGTGGTTGTAGGACTCCCCCGGCACCTGCTCGGTGGGCGGGATGACCGCCTCGACGTCGCCGAGGTCGACCAGCACGTTGCGCCCCCCGCCCTGCTGGATGGTGCCGGCGACGACGGTGCCCTCCCGGCCCGCGTACTGGCCGACGGTCACGTCCTGCGCGGCGTCGCGCAGCCGCTGGCGCACGACCTGGCGGGCGGTCGCCGCGGCGATGCGGCCGAAGTCGGGCGGGGTGTCGTCGATCTCGGGGCCCGGCTCGCCGTCGTCGTCGGGCACGCGCGCGTAGACCTGGGCCTCGCCGCTCTTGCGGTCGACGACCACGCGGGCCGGCCGCTCGTCACCGACCTCGCGGTGGTACGCCGTGAGCAGCGCCGCCTCGATCGCCTCGACGACCTGGTCGAGGGAGACCTCACGCTCGGCCGACAGTGCGCGCAGCGCCACCATGTCGATCTTCACGACCCACCGTCCCCATCGAACGCGCTCGCGGTCCCGCGCGAGAACTCGACCTGCACCACTGCGTTCCGGACGTCGGCGAACGGCACCACGACGTCGGCGCCCTTCACGTCGAGCGTCGCCTGGCCGTCGCCGACCGCGGTGACGCGACCGACGATCACACCCCCACTGCCCGCCGCCCCGTCGCGGCGCACCTCGACCAGGCGGCCAACGGCGCGCCGCCAGTGGCGCTCGAGCGTGAGGGGCCGGTCGATGCCGGGGGTGGTGACCTCGAGCGTGTACGCGCCGGGGAGCGTCCGGTCGTCGACACCTTCGAGCGCCTCGTCGACGGCCCGGCTCACCTCGGCCACCGCGTCGAGGTCGAGCGCGCTGTCGGCGCCGTCGATCACGATGCGGACGAGCCAGCGCTTCCCGGCCGCCTTCACCGAGACGTCCTCGAGCTCGGCCCCGGCCGCGGCCACCACCGGCGCCAGCACGGGGAGCAGCGCTTGCGCCTGCGGGGTCGGCATGTCGTCCTCCTCGGCGTTCGATCGTACGGCCCGCCGCAGATCGGGACCGGCCCTGACTCCGACCGACGTTCCCGGGCGCGACGGGCTTCCTCGGCGCGACGGGCTTCCTCGGCGCGACGGGCATTCCTCCGCGCGACGGGCAAGGTAGGGGGCGTGAGCAGCGACGACGACCTCGTCACGCTCGTGGCCGGCATCGAGGCGGCCGCGGTGACGACCCTGACCGCGCTGTTCGCGGGCCCGATCGTGACGGCGGCGCCCAAGCCGGTCGGCCCGCTCGCCGCCGGAGCCCTCGCCTCGCACCGGCAGTGCCGCGACGCGCTCAACGCGCACGTCTCCACGCCGGTGCTGGTGGCGCCCGACGGCATCGTCGACCGGCTCGGCCTGCAGAACGCCGACGACGCGCACGAGCTCGCCGACGTGCTGACGATCGCCACCAGGGTCGACGACCTGCTGACGCAGACCTGTGTGCAGTCCGTCCCGCAGATCTCGGACCCGACGCTGCGCGCGCTGCTGGTGCAGGTCGCCGCCGCAGCCGGGCGACGCCTCGGCGTCCTGCGCACCCTCGCCGCGATGACGCCGGGCGAGCTGGCCCTGGCGCTCGGGCCCCCGGTGCACCCGACCGTGCTGTCCGGCCACGTGGGCTCCGCGGCCGCGGCGACGTCGTTCGTCGGCACCGGCGATGCGCTCAGCCCGGAGCACGCGTGAGCAGGCCGACCCGCCGGCACGTGCTGCTCGGCAGCGCCGCGGCCGTCATGCTCAGCGGCTGCCGCAGCAAGAGCGCCCCACCGAAGACCTCCCCCAGCCCCACGCCGAGCCCGACGCCCAGCGCCAGCGCGCCCGACGTCCAAGCCGCCGTGCTGGGCGCGGCGATGGAGAACCTGCTCGTGGCCCTCTACGACACCGCGATCAGCGCGGCGACCGACGGCAAGCTCGGCGTCGTCCCCGCGGCCGCGGTGGGCTACCTCACCACGACGCGCGCGCACCACGCCGACCACGCGCAGGCATGGGCGGCGTTGCTGGACCAGAACCACGCGCCCGCGGTCGACGGCACGCCGCTGGTCAACGCCGATGCGCTGATCGCGAGCGTCGGCAGGGTGAAGTCGTTCGCCGAGCTCGGCCCGGTCGCGGCCGAGGCCGAGCGGGTCGCGACCGCGACCTACCTGACGAGCATCACGGCGGTCGCCCTCGAGAGCGTGGTGACGACAGGTGTGTCGATCGCACCGGTCGAGGCGGCGCACGCGTCGGCGATCGCACTGCTCACCGGGCAGGCACCGCTCACCCGACCACCCGCCGGCCAGCTGTTCGACCTGCGCGGCGCGCTGACCGTCGCCGACCTCGTCGCGGCACCACCGTCGACGGTCCCCTGACCTGCCGGTGAACCGTCACCGCGCGCCATCCGTACTAGAGAGAGGAAGGATGGTGGACATGACCACCTCGTACGGACCGCGCACCCTCGTCCGGCACCCCCGCACGGTCGTCCGCGTCGGCGCGACCGCGCTCGTCTCCGCGGCACTGATCGCCGCGTGCGGCAGCTCGAGCAAGCCGTCGACCTCCGGCTCCGGCAGCACGAGCAGCAGCGACACGATCACCATCAAGAACTTCAACTACAACCCGCTGACGGTGAAGGCCGGCGCGACGGTGACGGTGGTCAACTCCGACCAGGCGCCACACACCGTCACCGACTCGGGGGCCGGCAAGGCGTTCGACACCGGCACCCTGCAGAGCGGTGCGACGACCACCTTCACCGCGCCCACCACGCCGGGCACCTACGACTACATCTGCACGATCCACAGCTACATGCACGGCACCCTCAAGGTCGTCAGCTGACCTGACGGGCCGCGCAGACAGGCCGCTCAGTAGGAGCGGGCGACGACGGCGATGAGACCCTTCTCGTCCTCGGCGTCCGGCACCGAGCCGTCGGGGCGGATGAGGCAGCGCACGGTCACGGCGTCCTGCGCGAGCGTCGCTTCGCCCTCGAGGCCGAGCGTGTCCCACGGGATGCGCGCCCAGCCGGTCTTCGTCGCCTCGAGCGCACCGCCGATGTCCGTCACGTCCTGAGTGCGGCGGTCGCGGCGGGTGCGGGCCTCGTCGAGCAGGGCCGCCTGATCGGCCTCGAGCGCGGCACTGACCGCAGCCGCGGCGGCCGCGATCGGCAGCGACTCCTCGGCCCCGACGCAGCGCCGCTTCAGCAGCACCTTCTGCTCCTCGACGTCGCGCGGGCCGAGCACGAGCACCGCGGGGACGCCCTTCAGCTCCCAGTCGACCGCGCGCCGGCCGAACGCGGTGTCGACGCGATCGTCGAGCTCGACGCGCACGCCGGTCGCCGAGAGCTCGGCGACGAGAGCCGCCGCCGCGGCCATGACGCCCTCGCCGTCCTTGACCACGCACACGACGCACTGCGTGGGCGCGAGGTGCGGCGGGACGCGGAGCCCGTTCGCATCGCCGTGGCACATGATGAGCCCGCCGACCATGCGGGTGCTGGTGCCCCAGGACGTGGTCCACGCGAGCTCGCGCTGACCGGAGTCGGCCGAGAACGCGATGTCGAACGCCTTCGCGAAGTTCTGCCCGAGCTCGTGGCTCGTGCCCATCTGCAGGGCCTTGCCGTCACCCATCATCGCTTCGCACGCGAGCGTGTTGATGGCGCCGGCGAAGCGCTCCTTCGCGGTCTTGCGACCGACGACGAGCGGCACTGCGAGGACGTTGACCATGAAGTCCTCGTACACCTCGTGCAGGATCTTGCGCGCGTAGTCGGCCGCGTCCTGCCGCGTGGCGTGCGCGGTGTGGCCTTCCTGCCAGAGGAACTCGCTCGTGCGCAGGAAGATGCGCGGCCGCAGCTCCCAGCGCACGACGTTGGCCCACTGGTTCAGCAGCAGCGGCAGGTCGCGGTAGCTCTGCACCCACTTCGCCATGAACTCGCCGATGACGGTCTCGCTGGTGGGCCGTACGACGATCGGCTCCTCGAGCTGCTTGCCGCCGGCGTGGGTGACCACCGCGAGCTCGGGGCTGAAACCTTCGACGTGCTCCGCCTCGCGCGTGAGGTAGCTCTCGGGGATGAACAGCGGGAAGTACGCGTTCTTGGCGCCCGCCTCCTTGATGCGGGCGTCCATCTCCGCCTGCATCCGCTCCCAGATGCCGTACCCGTACGGGCGGATGACCATCGTGCCGCGCACCGGGCCGTTGTCGGCCAGCTCGGCCTTCGCGATGACGTCCTGGTACCAGCGAGGGAAGTCCTCGTCGGGTGGGGTGAGCACGGGAGCCTTGGGCACTGCCATCCTTCCTTCGGGGCTGCCGAGCGTGGCGGAGGAGCGTGCCACGCTCTTTGGCCAACCGAACCCTAACGACGCGCCGTCCGCACCTCCCGTCGATAGCGTCCCGAGGTGCCTGCCGTCCGCGTCCGGCTGCCCGGCGAGCTCGCTCCGCTGCTCGCCGCGCTGCGCACGGAGCTCGAGGTACCCACCGCGTTCCCCGACGCGGCAGAGGCGGAGGCGCGGGCCGCGGCCACCGCGCCGGTCGCTGCCGACGGCTATGCCGACGAGACCGGGCGGCTGCTCGTCACGCTCGACCCGCCGGGCTCGACCGACCTCGACCAGGCGCTGGGCCTGCGCCGCCGGGCGGCCGGCGGGTTCGAGCTCGACTACGCCATCGCCGACGTCGGCTCGTTCGTGCGGCCGGGCGGCGCGCTCGATGCCGAGACGCACGTGCGCGGCGAGACGCTCTACCTGCCCGACGGTCGCGCGCCGCTGCACCCCGACGTGATCGGCACCGGCGCCGGGAGCCTGCTCCCCGGCCAGGTGCGGCGCGCGGTGCTCTGGACCATCGCGATCGACGCCGACGGCAACCCCAGCGGGGATCCCGTCGTGCGCCGCGCGCTCGTGCGCAGCCGGGCCCAGCTCGACTACGTCAGCACGCAGGCCGCGCTCGACGCCGGCACCGCGGCCGAGCCGATCACGCTGCTGCCCGAGGTCGGAGGACTGCTCGCGCGCGCCGGCACCGCGCGCGGCGCCGTCGACCTGCCCGACGTCGACCAGGAGGTCGTGCGCGACGGGGACGGCTACCGGCTCGACCTGCGCACGCCCCTCCCGTGCGAGGGGCACAACGCGCAGCTCTCGCTGCTCACCGGCCGGGCCGCGGCCGCCGTGATGCTGCGGGCGGGCCTCGGGCTCTTGCGCACCGTGCCGCCCCTGCAGCCGGAGCAGGTCGACACGGTGCGCCGCGCCGCGCGGGCGCTCGGCGTCCGGTGGGGCGACGGCAAGAGCTACGCCGACGTCATCCGCGACCTCGACCCGGCGATCCCCCACCAGGCGGCGCTGCTGTTCGCCGCGGGCCGTCTGCTGCGCGGCTCGGGCTACCTGGCGTTCGGCCCGGGCATCGCCGACGTGCCGTCGGGGCCGAAGGCCGAGCACGCAGCGGTCGCGGCGCCGTACGCGCACGCGACCGCTCCGTTGCGTCGGCTGGCCGACCGCTACGTGAGCGAGATCTGCCTCAACGCGACCGCGGGCCGGCCGATCCCCGACTGGGTCCGCGCCGCGCTCCCTCACCTGCCGCACGAGATGGCGGCCGCCGACCAGCGCGGGCACAACGTCGAGCGCGCCGTCCTCGACCTCGCGGAAGCGCTGCTCATGTCGACGCGCATCGGCAGCACGGTCGACGGCGTGGTGCTGTCGACATCGACGCACGCCGACCGGCCCACGGCGATGGTGCAGGTCAACGACCCGCCGGTGCGCTGCACGGTCGAGGCCGACGGGCTCACGCCGGGCAGCACGGTGGCGCTGCGCGTGGCCGCCGCGGACCCCGCCACGCGCCGCGTGCGGCTGGAGCCTCAGGTAGGGGGGTAGAGCGAGTACGACGGGAAGTTGCCGTACAGCTGCTCCTTGTCACCCTCCGGGCCGACGGTGACGGCCTGCACGAGCAGGTCGCCCCCGACGAAGCAGCCCTTCCACGAGTGGCCCTTGCCGCCGAAGACCTCTTCGCGGTCGCCGCGGGAGCGCGGCTTGTTCACGCCCACCTTGAAGGCCTGCAGCTGCTCGGCGGTGCGCGCCGCGAAGTCGAGGTCGTCGGTCGCGATGCTCGCGACGAGCGCGCCGTTGCTCGCGTTCATCGCGGCGAGCATCTCGGCCTCGGTGTCCACGAGCACCACCGAGTCGAGCGGACCGAACGGCTCCGAGTGGTGCAGCGACCAGTTGCTCGGCGGCTGCAGCACGCACGCAGGGGCGACGTACGCGTGGCGGTCCTGGGCCTCGATGAACCGGCCGTCCGCGCGGGACCCGCGGTAGAGCGGGATGCCGCCGCCGCCGATCGCCTCGGCGTAGCGCTCGCGCAGGTCGCCCGCCTTCTCCGCGTGGATGACCGGACCGAAGTCGAGCTCGGGCAGTGGGTCATCCGGGTGCTCGACCGCGAGCGGGTGACCGAACGTCACCGACTTCACCAGCGGCAGGTACATGTCCACGAAGTCGGCGAACAAGGATCGCTGCACGATGTAGCGCGGGTAGGCGGTGCAACGCTGCTTGCCGTACTCGAAGCCCTTCTTCAGGTGCGTCGCGAGCAGCTCCCAGTCGGAGAAGTCCCACACGCCCCAGGTGTTGAGACCCTCCTGCTCGAGCATGTGCCGGCGTCCCGTGTCGGCCAGCGACACCGCCGCCTTGCGGCCGTTCGCCCGGCCGCCCACGAACGCCAGCGCGCCGATGCCGTCGCCGCGCACCAGCGCGTCTGACAGCTGCGCGCCCACTCCCGACAGCAACGTGACGGGAAGGCCCTCGCGTCGCATGAGCGCGTGCGCGAGCGTCAGCGTGTGGAACCCTCCCTGGCTCGGCGTCTTCGCGACGACCGCGTTGCCGGCGAGCGCCTGCACGAGCTCGGCGTGCACCTGCACGCTCATCGGGTAGTTCCAGCTCGCGATGTTGCTGATCGGGCCCGGCAGGGGCGTGCGGCCCTCGATCTGGCGGTCGATCTCCTCGAGGTACCAGCGCACGCCGTCGAGGGCCCGGTCGACGTCCGCGCAGGCCAGGCGCCACGGCTTGCCGATCTCCCACACGAGCAGGAGCGCGAGCGTGTCGCGGTGCTGCTGCATCGCCTCGACCGCGGCGCTCACGCGCTGCTTGCGCTCGTCGAGGTCGGTCTCGGCCCACACCTTGTGCTCGCCGCACGCGTGCGCGACCGCCTGCACCGCGGTGTCGTACTCGACGCGCGGGGGCCCGAAGATCTCGCGGCCGTCGACCGGCGTCGTGGCCGGGCCGGGAACGCCCAGCCGCTGCCACTCACCGCCGACCAGGTTGCGGATGCGGTCGCTGTCGAACGCTTCGGGCGCGGCCGCCTTCGCCGCGGCGTACGCGTCGTCCCACGTCGTGCCCGGCTTCACCTGGAGCGTCATCTCACCCATCCCTTCGGCAGCTTCCGGGAAGATAGCCACCCGCAAACCTGCCGCGTGTCCCGAGGGTGACCTTTCTCACGTCTCCCGTTGTGAAAGCCGCCTGTTCGATCCGCCCGATCACCGGCTCCCGGCGCCGGGGGTCAGAACAGGACGCTGGCGAAGGTCCCGACCTGCGTGAAGCCGACGCGCGCGTACGCCGAGCGGGCCGGTGTGTTGAACGAGTTGACGTACAGGCTCACGACGGGCGCGATGTCGCGGCGGGCCAGCGCGACGACGGCGGCCGTGCCGCTGATCCCGAGCCCTTGCCCCCGCAGCTCCGGATCGACCCACACGCCCTGCACCTGGCAGGCGTGCGCGGTCGCCGCTCCGATCTCGGCCTTGAACAGCACGCGCCCGCCCTCGATGCGCGCGTAGGCCCGCCGCGACTCGACGAGCTCGGTGACCCGCGCGCGGTACAGCGCGCCGCCGTCGGACCCGACCGGCGAGATGCCCACCTCCTCGGTGAACATCGCGATGCTCGCGGGCAGCAAGGTCGGGACCTCGTGCGGCTCGACGAGGCGCACCCGCGGATCGCCCGCCACGAGAGGCGCGGTGTCCATGGCGAGCAGCGGCTGGTCGTCGCGAACCTCACGCGCCGGCCCCCAGTGCGGCTGCAGCTCGCGCCAGAGCCCGAGCACGCCGTCGGCCGGACCGACGAACGACGAGCAGCGCCGGCCCTCCCGGCGGGCCCGGTCGGCGAACGCGCGCGTCGCCGGCGCGTAGGTGCCGAGCTGCACGGGAGCGAGGTTCGCGCCGGCGAAGCAGAGCGCACGCAGGGCGCCGTCCTCGACGTAGCCCCACACCTCGGCACCGAGGCGCCACGGATCCAGACCGGCCGCATCGAGCCGCCCGGCGACGAAGACGTTCGCGACGACGTCCTGGTCGCACAGGCTGCGGGCCGCGGCGAGGTCGCGGTCGTCGAGCACGCGCACGACTCCGCGGGAGTCCCCCGCGCGTCCTCTGCGCACGGAGTGCAGCGTAGAGATGTGTGATCTAGGAGACGGTCACGACGGGCTGGCCGGCCGCGTCGGGATCCGCGTCGGGATCGATGCCCATGGCCTCCGCGAGCTCGAGCGCCTTCTCGATGAGGGTCTCGACGATCTGCGCCTCGGGCACGGTGTCGATGACCTCACCGCGCACGAAGATCTGCCCCTTGCCGTTGCCGCTGGCCACCCCGAGGTCGGCCTCGCGTGCCTCCCCCGGGCCGTTGACGACGCAGCCCATGACCGCGACGCGCAGCGGCACCTTCAAACCGGCCAGGCCGGCCTGCACCTGCTCGGCGAGTGTGTAGACGTCGACCTGCGCGCGACCGCACGACGGGCAGCTGACGATCTCGAGGCCGCGCTTGCGCAGCCCGAGCGACTCGAGGATCGCGATGCCGACCTTGACCTCTTCGACGGGGGGCGCGGACAGCGAGACGCGGATGGTGTCGCCGATGCCTTCGGCGAGCAGCGCGCCGAACGCGACCGCGCTCTTGACCGTGCCCTGGAACGCCGGGCCCGCCTCGGTGACGCCGAGGTGCAAGGGGTAGTCGGACTGCGCGGCGAGCAGCCGGTAGGCCTTCACCATCACGACCGGGTCGTTGTGCTTGACCGAGATCTTGATGTCGCCGAAGCCGTGCTCCTCGAACAGCGACGCCTCCCACAGCGCCGACTCGACGAGCGCCTCGGGCGTGGCCTTGGCGTGCTTGGCGAGGATGCGCGGGTCGAGCGAGCCGGCGTTGACGCCGATGCGGATCGGGATGCCCGCGTCGCCCGCGGCCTTCGCGACGTCGCCGACGCGACCGTCGAACTCCTTGATGTTGCCCGGGTTGACGCGCACCGCCGCGCACCCGGCCTCGATCGCCTTGAAGATGTAGGCGGGCTGGAAGTGGATGTCGGCGATCACCGGGATCTGCGCGTGCCGGGCGATCTCGGCGAGGGCGTCGGCGTCGCGCGGCTTGGGCACCGCGACGCGCACGATCTGGCAGCCGGAGGCGGTGAGCTCGGCGATCTGCTGCAGCGTCGCGTCGACGTCGTGCGTCTGCGTGGTGCACATCGACTGCACCGAGATGGGGGCGTCGCCCCCGACGGGGACGGACCCGACGCGGACCTGCCGGCTGACGCGGCGCGGCGCGAGCGGCTCGGGGGGCGCGCTCGGCATGCCGAGGTCGACGGCGGTCACGCCTTCCAGCGTAGGTGGCGGGCCACCGCCGGTCCCGGCGACGGGCTACAGGTGGATCGGGTTGGCGATGTTGCTCGCCAGCGTGAGCAGCGAGCCGATGAAGATGACCGCGAACACCGGGTAGGAGACGTAGGCGTACTTCTCGTAGCTGGACGCGAGGCCCGGTGCTGCCCGCCCGCGCCGTCGCCGCCAGGACCCGCGGACGCGGTCGTACACCGAGGCGGCGATGTGCCCGCCGTCGAACGGCAGGAACGGCAGCAGGTTGATGACGCCGACGAAGAAGTTGACCGATGCGACGATCGAGACGAGCGCCCACACGCGGTAGGACAGCGGCACGCCCTTGGCCGCGAGGATCGATCCGGACAGCTGCCCGATGCCGACGACGCTCTGCGGACCGTCCGCGCTCTGGTTCTTGTCGAACAGGGTCGCGTAGCGGTGCGGCACCTTCTGCACCGCCTGGCCGATGCCGCCGATGAGGCTGTGGCTGCCGACACCGAACAGCTGCCCGGCCTCGTGCCACGCCGAGCTCCAGGTCGGGTTCACGTAGCCCGCGTCACCGGGGAGCACGCCGAGCGCGTACGCGTGTTGGTTGCCGGCCTCACCGGTCTTCACGTTGCGATCGACCGAGGCGAGCGTCACCGGGATCGTCGTCGCGACGCCGGCGCGCACGTACGTGATCGTGGTCGACGCCGAGGACGACGAGCGCAGCAGGTAGGTCGGGTCGTCGTCGATCGTCAGCGTGTGCCCACCGATGGCCTTGACTATGTCACCGGGCTTGAGGCCCGCCTGCGCGGCCGGGCTCGGCACCGAGCCGTCCGGGCACACCCCGTTGACGGGCGTCGGGTTGAGCTCGGGGTTCGACAGCGGGATGCACGCGCTGACGTTGCGGATGAGGAAGCCCGGCGCGGGTTGCGGGCTGTAGAAGGCGAACGCGAGCAGCAGCATCCCGGCGATGATGAAGTGCATCGTCGAGCCCGCGGCGAGCACGACGACGCGCTTCCAGAGCTTGAAGCGGTAGAAGGCATGCTTGGTCTCGCCCGGGTCCAGCTGCTCGGTCGGGAGCATCCCGACGATCTTCACGAAGCCGCCGGCGGGGATGGCCTTCACGCCGTACTCGGTCTCGCCCCGGGTGCGCGACCACAGCGTGGGGCCGAACCCGACGAAGAACTTCGTCGCCTTCATCCCGAAGGCCTTGGCGGTCAGGAAGTGGCCGGCCTCGTGCAGGATCACCGAGACGAGCAGGCCGACGACGAAGACCGCCACGCCGATCGCGTAGATCACGCTCGCCCGACCTCCTGCGCCCGGGCCCTCGCCCAGCGCTCCGCTTCCAGCACGTCTTCCAGTGTCGGTGTCGGCGTGACGGCGTGCTCGCTCAAGACCCGATCGATGGTGTCAACGATGCCGAGGAACGGGAGGTTCCCGGCGAGGAAGGCCGCGACGGCCTCCTCGTTGGCGGCGGCGAAGACCGCCGGCGCGGTCCCGCCCGCGCGGCCGGCCGCCCGGGCCAGGCCCACGGAGGGGAAGGCCTCGTCGTCCAGCGGCTCGAAGGTCATCGCGGTCGGGGCGGTCCAGTCCATGGCGGGCGCGGCCCCCGTCACCCGTTCGGGCCAGCCGAGCGCGATCGCGATGGGCAGGCGCATGTCGGGCGGCGAGATCTGCGCGATGGTCGAGCCGTCGACGTAGGTGACCATCGAGTGCACGAGCGACTGCGGATGCACGACGACGTCGATCGCGTCGTAAGGGTCACCCGGCAGGGTGTCGCCGAAGAGCAGCTGCGCCTCGATCATCTCGAGGCCCTTGTTCACGAGCGTCGCCGAGTTGACGGTGACGAGCGGTCCCATGTCCCACGTGGGGTGGGCCAGCGCGTCGGCCGGGGTGACATCGCGGAGGGAGGCGCGGCGGCGCCCCCGGAACGGTCCCCCGCTGGCGGTGAGGACGAGCCGGGCGACCTCGCCGTCACGCGCGCCGGCCAGGCACTGCCAGAGCGCGGAGTGCTCGCTGTCGACCGGCAGCAGCCGGTCGAGCAGGCGGTCGGTGCCGACCGCCTGCTGAACGAGCGGCCCACCGGCGATCAGCGACTCCTTGTTGGCCAGCGCGACGGTGCGGCCGGCCCGGAGCGCGGTGAGGGTCGCGCGCAGGCCGGCGAGCCCGGCGACGCCGTTGAGGACGGTGTGGCAGGGCCAGGCCGACAGCTCCTCCGACGCCTCCGGGCCGCCGAGGACCTTGACGTCGGTGGGGACGAGCGCGCGCAAGGCGTCGACGGCGTGCGCGTCGCTGACCGCGACGACCTCCGCGCCGGTGGCGGCGACCTGCGCGGCGAGCAGCTGCGGGTCGCGCCCGGTGGAGGACAGCCCGACCACCCGGAACCGTCCGGGCTCCGCGCGGGCGACGACGTCCAGGGCCTGGGTGCCGATGGATCCGGTCGATCCGAGCAGCACCAGCTCCCGCGGCGCCGGGAGGCCGGTCACGACGGGGGCATCCCCGCCACGGTCCCGCCGAGCTCTGCGGCGATGGTGCGGGCGAGCTGGTCGGCGGTCAGGCCGACCATGCGGAGGGCGGCGACGAGGTCCGCGTCCGGCATCGAGTCCGCGAGCAGGGTGTGGCGCAGGTGGGCGCTGGCCCGGCCGTCGTCCGCGACGGTGACGTAGGGGTTGCCGAGCAGGTAGTCGGCCGAGCGGCGCGAGACGAACCGCGCCAGCTGCTCGCTGTCGGCGAGGTCGACGACGAGCGCCGCGTTGAGGACGAGCAGCGCGGCGGGGTGGTCGGCGCCGACCTCGTGCTCGGTCGCCCAGATCGTCATCTGCGCCGCGCCGAGACCGAGCGTGATGGACCAGCCGGACCCGAGGCCGGGCAGGTCCTCGTCGTCGAACGCGAGGCCCATGCCGGTGAGCACCCGGGAGACCTGCGCACGAACCTCGGCACCGGTGGACATCGCTCCAGTGTCCCAGGGTCGCTACCCGGTGGCGGCGAGCTGGCCGCAGGCGCCGGCGATCTCCCGACCACGGGTGTCGCGCACGGTCACCGCGATGCCGGCGTCGCGCAGGCGGCGCACGAAGGTCGACTGCCACTTCGGTCGGCTCGCGGTCCACTCCGAGCCCGGCGTGGGGTTGAGCGGGATGAGGTTCACGTGCGCGAGCCGTCCGCGCAGCAACGCGGCCAGCCGGTCGGCCCGCTCGGGCTGGTCGTTCACGTCGCGGATGAGCGCGTACTCGATGCTCACCCGCCGGTGGGTCCGGCGCGCGAAGTACCAGGCCGCGTCCAGGACCTCGCGCACGGGCCAGCGGGTGTTGACCGGCACGAGGGTGTCGCGCAGCTCGTCGTCCGGCGCGTGCAGAGAGACCGCGAGCGTCACCTGCAGGTGCTCGTCCGCCAGCTTGCGGATCGCCGGCACGAGCCCGACGGTCGACACGGTGATGCCGCGCTGGCCGAGGCCGAGCCCGGCGGGCGGCTTCGCGGTGAGGGTGCGCAGCGCGGCCACCACCCGGTCGTAGTTCGCGAGCGGCTCGCCCATGCCCATGGGCGCAACAATCCAGACCCTTCCTACAAAATCTGAACTCTTGTAGGAGTGCATGTCATGTCGCGCCCATAGGTCTCGGCCGGCCGTACGCACCAACGCGCGGCGTTGACACACCATCTACTTGCGGTTATTCGTACCAGACTATGAGTGAACCATGGCGTGAGTCTTTGGCGCGCCTGCACCTGGTCGAGGCAACGCGCCAGCTCTCCGATGCGGAACGTGCCGCGTGGGCACTGCAGCGCGAGGTCGTCCCACGCGCCGCGAAGGACGCCGTCTACTACGCAATCGCCGCGTGCGCTGAGCTCCAAGGGTCGCTCGCCCGGACACTGAACGACCTCGCGCCGGACTCCACGAAGCAGCATCGGGATGCCGTTTCCTTGGAGGAGGCGGTGACGAATCTGGCGTCAATCCTGGCTCGCCATGGACTTTGGCCGCCCGACTCGGACCCTCCAGACGCGTGATCCGGTCCAGTCACACGAGAACCTCTTTCGAAAGGGCGGTTGAGGCAATGTGGCGCGCGCACGACGCACTGCGCGCCATTGACCTCAGGTCCGTCCGATCGCGCGAGGCACGCACGGTGATCAAGTACGCGCGCACGGAGTGCCGACGAATCGTGACATTGCTCCAAGCGGCCCAAGATCTGGACGAGGGTCCCGCTCGAGGAAGCCGCGGCAGTGGCGCGCCACGTCGCGGTGGCCCTACCCCTCCCGGGGCTCGGCGGATGCGCGATCGAAGAGGTCTCCCGGACGGATGCCCAGCGCATCTGCGAGCGCCCAGATGTTGACGAGCGCCAGGTTGCGCCGTCCGCGCTCAACCTCAGACAGATACGTGACGTGGATCCCTGCTGCGGAAGCCAGATCCGATTGCGAGATCCCG
>DASZYF010000103.1:0-10606 GCA_035545535.1 Mycobacteriales bacterium
GGGGGCGTCGCCCCGGCCGAGGTCGGCGCTGGCCGCGGCGAGCGCGGCCCGGGCCCGCGTGAGGTGGCCGCGGGCGAGCAGACCGCGGACGCCGACCCACACGGCGCCGACGAGGAGGAGCAGCGCGGCGGCGGCGAGGGCGCGCATCGCCGGACGGGGTGGACGACCGAGCCGGATGCGTCGGCGATCAGCGGGGGGATCGTCGGAAGTCGCGGGATGGTCCGTCCTCGCGGCAGGGGGCACGCTCTAGGCCCCGCCCGCGGAGATCACCGGCCCACGGTAGCCGCGGGTCAGCGCAGCGACGTGACCCGCGGGGCCGTGTCGAGCACGACCGTGCGGTCCGACGGCGACGCCGGCTCGGGCATCTCGATCGCCGCCGGGTGGGCGTCGCGGTACGCGGCGAGGATCCGGGCGCTGATGGTGCCGGTGCGGGCGACGGGCAGGCCGTGGGCCTCGGCCCACTGCCGGACCACCTCGCGGTCCTCGTCGTCGCGCAGCCGGGGGAAGCCGTCGGTGACCACCGCCGCCTGCTCGGGCGTCGCCCGGGCGATCCACGCCGCCACCGTGGCCGCGTGCGCCGGGCAGAGCTGCAGGGAGGCACTGATCCCTGCGGTGGTGACCCGCACCCGGGTGGTCGTGCCCTCCCCCGGTCCGAGGTCGCTCCCGCAGGCGTGACAACGAGCCGCGTTCGCCATGCGGGAAGTCAACGCCGGGTGTCATGCCCCCGGCGAGATGCCTAAGGGTCAGATGCGGATGGTCCCAAGGGGTCAGACGGCGACGCGCCCTGCCCTCATCCGCGGATCGCGTCGACCGCGGAGAGCACCGCGAGCACGAGCATGATCGCGCTCGCGGCCCGGATGACGAGACGCAGTGGGACGAACCGCAGCAGGGACCGTCCGCTGGTGACCGCGAGCCCGCCGACGGCCCACAGACCCAGGGTCGCGCCCACCGCCACGGCAACGGTGTCGTGGTAGCGCGCCGCGAGGTTCGCCGTGAGGATCTGCGTGAGATCACCGAGCTCGGCGACCGCGATGACGGCGAACGACGCGCCGGCGACGCTGCGAAAGCTGCGATAGCCCTGCTCCGCCACCTCCTCGGCTTCTTCCTCTTCTTCCTCACCATGCCGCCAGAGCAGGTAGGCGCCGAGCACGAACAGCGCCGACACCACGCCCTCAACCGCACGGTGCGGCAGCGCGCGCAGCGCGCTGCCGGCCGCGATGGCGATGCCGACGTGCATCGCGAACGCGGCCGCAACACCGCTGAACACCCACAGCGGCGGGTACTTCGCGGCGAGCGCGAGGCTCGCAAGGGCGGTCTTGTCGGGGAGCTCGGCGACGAAGATGAGACCGAAGACGGTGGCGGCGATGCCGAGGTCCACGAGCCCTCAGATCCGGCGCTCGAGGTAGAAGTGCGACTCGCCCCACAACCCGATCGCGATGAGCGCGATGTAGAGGCCGGCGATCGCGAACCGCTGCTGACGGGTGAGCACGTGGTACGCGGTGTCGAGGTCGGCCTTCTTGTGCTGGAAGCGCTGCCACGTCGTCACGACGCCGAGCACGAGGAACACGAGCAGGAACAGGCTCGGGTGGCGCAGCTCGAACAGGACGAGGAAGACCACGCCGACGGCGGAGACCGCGGGGTGCAGCGCGACGGCCGCGTGGCCGCCGTCGAACGGCAGCAGCGGGATCAGGTTCAACAGGTTCAGGAAGAACCCGATGAACGCGACCGCGTAGAGGAAGCTGCTGTGCGTGTGCTCGGCGCGCCAGCCGGCGAGGCCGGCGGCGACCATCCCGAGCGCGGGGCCGGCGAGGCCGGACAGCGCTTCGTCGAGCACCGACACCGGCGCCTTCTGCGCCGTCGTGTACGCGCCGAGGAACGGCAGGAACACGGGCAGGCGCGGCTTCATCCCGCGCACGCCGAAGTAGATGAAGTGGCCCATCTCGTGGACGAAGATCAGGCCGACGAACGCCACCGCGAACGTGAAGCCGAACGTCACCGTGTAGGCCGCGATGGAGATCGCGACCGAGCCGAACAGCGTGAGCGCCTTGAGCTTGAGCAGGATCGCGCCCCACTTGGCGAGCGCGACGCCGGCGCCGGCGAGCGGACCGAGGGCGCGCTTGCCCTTGGACTGCGGGCGGGCCGGCGGAGCGTGCGGCACCGACCATCCCGGCGGCACGGTGTAGCCCGCGTCCGGCCCGGTCCCGGTCAGCTCGGGGGGCGGTCTGAGCGGTTCTGACGCCGGGTCGTGCGCGTCCGGCGCCGGGTGGTCCATGCCTCCAGCATCCCTCCTGGGCTTAGATGCAACCCGTGACCGCGCAGCCAGGGATCTTCGCGCAGGGTGTGGCCGAGCACGCGTTCCTCGAGCTCGACCTGCGGCCGGGCGCCACCGTGCCGGACCTGCTCACCGCGCTGGCGAGCCTCACCAGCGGTGCGGCCGGGCTCACGTCGGTGAGCGCTGTCGTGGGCGTCCGGCCCTCGCTGGTGGCGGGGATCGTGTCCGCGCCGGAGGGCGCGGCGGACTTCGCCGATGACATCGTCGGGCCCGACGGCTTCCGGATGCCGGCGACGCAGCATGACGCGTTCGTGTGGCTCGCCGCCGCCAACCGCACCGCGGTCTACGACAACGGCGTCGACGCGCTGGCCGTGCTGACCGCGTGCACGACGGTCGCGACGTCGCTCGACGGCTGGCCCTACAAGCACAACCGCGACCTCACCGGCTTCGTCGACGGCACCGAGAACCCGCCGCCGCTCGAGGCCGTCTCGGTCGCCGCCGCCGCGGACGGCGCGAGCGTGGTGCTGTTCCAGAAGTGGACGCACGACCACGTGGCCTGGGGCGCCCTCTCCGAGGGCGAGCAGGAGAAGGTCATCGGGCGCACCAAGGTGGACGACGTCGAGCTCGACGACGACGTGCAGTCCCCCGACGCTCACGTGCCGCGCAACGTCATCGAGGACGAGGACGGCGAGGAGCTCGCCATCTACCGGCGCAACGTGGCGTACGGCAACGTCACCGACCACGGCACGGTGTTCGTCGGCTTCTGCGCTGACCAGCGCGTGCTCGCGCGCATGCTGCGCCGCATGGCGGGCGCCGAGGACGGCATCCGCGACGCGCTCACGCGCTACACGTCACCGGTGTCCGGCGCCTACTACCTCTGCCCGTCGGTGGAGGACCTGGCGAAGCACGCCCCGCCCGAAGCGGACTAGCGCGGCGACCAGCTCGGCCGGTCCGGCGAGAGCGGCGGGACGTCGTCGAGGTCGAGCGCGGGGTGCTCGGCGAGCTTCACCGGGTGGCGCATGACCTGCATGCCGTCGGGCTTGGTGCGGAACAGGCCGCGCGCGACGAGCTGCTCGTCGGCGGCCATCTCGCGCTGCCCGAGCACCGCGGCGACCGGCACGCCGGCCGCGCCGAGCGTGGCGACCAGCTCGTCCCGCCCGCGGTCACGGACCGCATCGGCGATGACCTTCTGCAGCTCGCGTCCGCGCGGGTACCGCTCGGCCATCGTCAACGCGGCCAGCTCGGGGTGGCCGAGGCCGTCCATGAGCGCGCGCCAGAAGTGGTCCTCGTTGATGACGCTGAGCACGATCCAGCCGTCGGAGGTCTGGAAGGTGCCGTAGCCCGGCATCACGCCGCCGACGTGTTCGCCGCTCTCGAGTGCGCTCGCCGGGCCGGTCCACGTCGCCAGGACATCGGTCATGGCGACGTCGATGACCTCGCCCTCCCCCGTGCGCCCGGCGCGCACGAGCGCGGCGCACACCGCCATCGCGGCGTAGGCGCCGGCCGCGATGTCGGCGACCGGAGGGCGCGCGACGATCGGCTCGCCGCCGGGCTTCGGTTCGAGCAGCCCGGCCCGCGCCTGGTAGCTCAGGTCGTGACCCGACACATCGCGCGCGGGACCGGTCTGGCCGAAGCCCGAGATCGAGCAGTACACGGCGGCCGGGTTGACCGTGCGCACGTCGTCGGGACCGACGCCGAGCTTCGCGGCGACGCCGGGGCGGAAGCCTTCCGCGACGACGTCCGCGTCGCGCGCGAGGTCGAGGACCGCGGCGCGCTGGTCGGCGTCCTTCAGGTCGACGGTGAACGAGCGCTTGCCCGCGTTGAGGATCGCGAACAGCCCGGGGTACATGCGCATCGGGTCGCCGCCGGGCGGCTCGACCTTGATGACCTCGGCACCGAGCTCGACGAGCAGCTGGGTCGCGTACGGGACCGGGCGCCAGATGCCCAGGTCGAGCACCCGGACGCCGTGGAGCAGCCCCGTCGCCATCGGATCAGGTCGCCGGTCAGGTCGCCGAGCGCTCGAGGATGTTGACGCAGCAGGCCGAGCCGAGACCGATGACGTGCGTCAGGCCGACGCGCGGGTCGTCGAGCTGCCGGTCGCCCGCCTCGCCACGCAGCTGCGTGACGACCTCGTAGACGTTGGCGACGCCGGTCGCGCCGATCGGGTGGCCCTTGGACAGCAGGCCACCCGAGACGTTGACCGGCGTCGTGCCGTCGCGCCACGGAGCCCCGGAGTCGATGAACGCACCCGCACCACCGGGTTCGCAGAGCCGGAGGTTGTCGTAGTGCACGAGCTCGGCGGTGGCGAAGCAGTCGTGCAGCTCGACGAGGTCGAGGTCGTCCGGCCCGATGCCCGCGATCTCGTAGGCCTTGTTGGCCGCGTTTCGGGTGAGCGTGTTGACGTCGGGCAGCGCTTCCGTGTCCGGCGTGTACGGGTCCGTCGTCATGACCGACGCCGAGAGCTTCACCGCGCGCCGGCGCACGTCGGGGTCCATCGTCTTGAGCTTCTCCCCCGACACGACGACGACCGCCGCCGCGCCGTCCCCGATGGGGCACGCCATGTAGAGCGTGTTCGGGTAGGAGAGCATCTCGGCGTTCATGATCTCTTCGAGCGAGTGCTCCTGCCGGCGCTGCGCGAGCGGGTTCAGCACCGCGTGCGCGTGGTTCTTCTGCGCGACCTTCGCGAACTGCTCCAAGCCGACGCCGTCGTGCTTGCGCGCGTAGTCGACACCGATCTCGGCGAAGACGCCGAACATCTGGCCGGTGCCGAGCACGCCCTCGGTCATCATGACCGCCTCGTTGCGGCCCTTCGGCGTGTAGGTCTCGTTGTTGTAGCGCGGGAACGACGGCGGCGTGCCGGGGTTGGTCATCTGCTCGGCGCCGATGGCGATGCCCATGTCGGCCTCGCCGGCCTTGATCTCCATGAGCACGCTGCGCAGCGCGGTCGCGCCCGTGGCGCAGGCGTTGTGCACGTTGTAGAGCGGGATGCCGGTCTGCCCGATCTGCTTCTGCACCTGCTGGCCGAACGTGATCGCCTCGAACTGGCTGCCGACGGCCATGACCCCGACGTCACGCATGGTCACGCCGGCGTCGTCGAGCGCCCCGAACGCGGCGGTGGTGGCGAGGTCGAGCACGTCGCGGTCGGGCATCTTGCCGAACGGCGTCATCGACGCACCGATGATCCAGAGGTCTTCGGACATGTCAGCTCTCCTCGGCCGCGACGGGACGGAAGCCGAAGGCGACCGCTTCGGTGCCCTGCTTGTCCGCACCGACGGTGCGGGTGACCAGCTCGACCTTCTTGCCAAGGGGCAGGCCCTCGGGCTCGAGGCCGGCGTCGACGATGTTGCCCTTGACGACCGTGCCGTCGGCGAGCTCGACCACGCCGGAGACGAACGGCTCGCCGCGGGTGCCGCGGTGCACGACCGTGAACGTGCGCAGCGTGCCGGTGCGCGGCAGCGCGACCTCGTCGAAGTCGCGGCCACCGCACTTGGCGCAGCCGTTGCGGCGCTCGACGTAGGTCGCCTTGCACTCCGTGCAGCGGTGGCCGCGCAGGAACGGCGGATCGTCGAGGACGAGGTAGCCGACGACGGGGACTGACCCTGACACCGATGTCATGGATCGAGAGCCTAGGAGTCGGCGAGCACCCACCTCACCGGACGGCCCGGGTCGGGGTCGTACCGGCAGTGCGCACCGGTGCGCACGGTGTCGGCGAGCAGCCGCCCCGTCACGGGATCGACGGCCGCGATCCGCTCGACGGCCGCCGCGATCGCCTTGCGCACGGCGACCCGCGCGCGCTCGTCGGTGCCGCCGACGCGGCGGGTCCGGCCACCGAGGCCGGTCGCCGCGCGCACCTCCGCGAGCAACGCGTCGCGCTCGTCCTCCAGCCGGGTGATGCGTCCGGCATCCGACCACGCCCGCGCCTCGTCGAGCTCGGCGTCGATCGCGTCGAGCCGCCTCTTGTAGGCCGAGAGCGCGGCCTTGTCGATGACCTCGAGGCCGGCGTCGTCGGCCGTGCCGGCGCGGCCGGTCACCGCGTCCGAGAGCTCGACCGCCGCGATGTCCTGGCCCGGTCGCTCGAGGACGATGCGCAGGTAGTGCAGCCCCTTCGCGTCGCGCACCGTCACGAGGCCGTCGGCGGGCCCGACCCACCAGATGCCGTCCTCGGCGGGCCGCAGGTGCAGCACGAGGTCGGGGCCGGTGGGCGGCGCCGGCGCGACCGCGACCCGGCGCGCCCACCACGGCGCGGCCATCCGGGCGTAGGCGTCCGCGGCGATCGCCGCGTGGCGCTGCGCGTCCTCGGGGCGGCCGAGGACGGCGCACGCCTGCGCGAGGTAGTCGTCGACGACACCGACGAAGCCCACTCCGCCGGCGTTGACCACCGCGCGCCCGGTGTAGGGAGCGAGCAGGTCGACGGCCGGTTCGAGGAGGGCGACGTCGTGCACGAAGACGGCCGCCTCGACGAGCGCGACCATCGTGAGCAGCCAGTCGAGGTCGCGCGGGATGTCACGGAACGCATCACCGGCCGTGCGGCGCAGCGTCGCGGCCGCCCGCTCGTGCTCTCCGGCGGTCGCCCACAGCACCGCGGCCTCCGCACCCACGGAGCGCACGCCCTCGCTCACCGCGAACGCGTCGAACAGCGGCGCCTCGGCACGCAGGGCGGCGACGTCGCGCGTGTGCCGCGCGATCGCGCCCGCCAGCGCGTGCTCGATCGCGTACCCGTCGGGCTCGTTCGCTTCGGCACCGGCCCGGTTCGCCTCCGCCGCCGCCGCGCGCGCAGCGACCACGTCGTCGTCGATCAGCGCGAACATCGCGCGGCGCGACGCCGCGAAGAAGCGCACCCGCGCCGAGCCGCTGTCGGCGGCGAGCAGGTCGAGCGCGCGGAGCTGCCGCACCACGGTCGTGCGGTCGAGGCACTCGAGCGCGGTCGTGAGCCGCCACAGATGCGCGTTCATCTGCGCTTCGACGTCCGTGAGGTGCGCGACGACGTCCTCCAGGCGCATCGTGATGCGCAGCCGCTCGTCGAGGTCGTCGGGACCCCAGCGGGTGAGCAACGACGCGTCGAGCGCGGCCGCGAGCGCCGCCGGGTCGTTGCGCGCCTCCGCGTCGGCCAGCGCCTCCGCGGCGAAGGACGCGGCCCGGTGCGGGTCGCCGCCGTAGGCCCACGCGCGGGCGATCGCCACCGCGATGCGCGCGCGCTGCGCGCCTTCGGCCCGCGTGTACGCCTCGTGCAGGAACGCGGGCAGCCGGCCGGGAGTCGTGCCGAAGATCCGCGTGCCGGCCAGGCCGAGCGCGGCTTCGACCATCCCGTCGACGTCGTCGGCCGCGCGGGCGGCGTCGTAGGCCCGCACGTGCTCCGCGCGGATGCTGTCCCCTGGCCCGTCGTGCGCCGGAGCGCCGCGTCCCACACAGCGATGGTAGGGACGCGGCGCCCGCGTCAGGGGACGTCTCAGGGCCGGATGAGCGTCACCGTCGCCGCGTGCTCGTTCACCCGCGCCTCGTCCCAGTCGCCGGTGCAGTACACCGACAGCTCGGCGATGCTGCCGTCCCGGACGTCGGCGCGGATCATCTCGCGCGCTCGCCAGGCCTGGCCGCCCTGCACCCAGTGCTCCTCGAACTCGATCACGAAGCCGGTCGGGATCGGGTCCACCCGGTGGCGCACGACACGACCGGGAGACGCGTGGCCCTCACGGCGGATCGCGACGAGCGCGTCCCGGTCGCCGGCCTGCTCCCGCCAGTGCGGCAGGCTCACGTCGGCGAACACGTCCGCCGCGAACAGCCGTTCCGCGAGCACGCCGGTCTCGAGGAAGGCCAGGAGCTCAGCGACCAGTCGCTCGACGTCGGCCGCGGGCGCCGACGGAGCCGTGATGATGGCGGTCACTGGGCATCCAGCGCTTCCATGTTGGCGCCGACGACGGCCATGCTCGCCTGCAGCTCGGCGGTCGGGCTGAACTCGATGACCTCGGTGCCCGCGTGCGGGTGCGGCAGGTGCCCGGGGGTGATGTAGTACGCGTCGCCCGCGGCGTAGGTCTCCGAACGGTCGGCGTAGTGGACGTCGAGCCGGCCGCTCACGACGATGCCCCAGTGAGGGCACTGGCAGCGGTCGTCCGGCAGGCCCTTGAACAGGAAGCCGGGGTCGAAGTCGGTCGGGAACGTCTCGAACGCGACCGTGTGGTCGGCCAGCTCGACGTAGCGGCCGGTGATGACCGGCTCGTCGACGACCAGCGGGGCCTCGTCCTTGCGGGTGCGGGGCATGGTGCCTCCTCCATCGGTTGGGTGGTGCGGTCAACCGGGAGGCGTGACGCCGCGCGTCACATCGTGACCTCCGGGCGAGGTGGTGTGGCGGCGGTCACTGCGCGTCGCACAACGGAGCGCGGAGGCAGTCGCCCGGGTCACAAGAGGTGAGCGGACGCTCCGCAAGCCGGCGGCCCGCCGATACCGTTGTGTCCCATGTCAGAGGTGCTGCCTCCGCGGCTCGAGGGGACGGTCCGGGTCGCCCCGGACCGCGTGCTCGGCTGGGCGCAGTTCGGTGACGCGAACGGCCTGCCCTTCATCTGGCTCCACGGCACCCCCGGTGCCCGCCGCCAGATCCCCCCGGAGGCGCGGACGTTCGCCCTCCGTCACGGCATGCGCATCGTCGGCATCGACCGGCCGGGCGTCGGCAAGTCGACCCCGCACCTCTACGCGAACGTGCGCGAGTTCGCCGACGACGTCCGCACCCTCGCCGACGCGATGGGCTTCGAGAAGTTCGCCGTCATCGGCCTCTCCGGCGGCGGTCCTTACGCGCTCGCGTGTGCCGCCACGATGCCGGACCGTGTCGTCGCGGTCGCCTCGCTCGGTGGCGTCGCCCCGACGGTCGGCCCGAACGCGATCCACGGCGGACTCGTCGGGTTCGGCGAGCGGTTCGCCTCGGTCGTGAAGCTGCTGCGCGTGCCGCTCGGCTTCGGCCTGGCGACGCTGCTCAAGGTGCTGCGCCCCGTCGGCAACCCGGCGCTGCACCTCTACGCCCGCGTGTCCCCGCCCGGTGACCGGGCGCTGCTCGAGCGCCCCGAGTTCGCCGCGATGTTCCTCGACGACATCCTCGGCCGGCACGAGCACTTCTCCGCGGCGCTGTCCGACGTCGTCCTGTTCTGCCGCGACTGGGGCTTCGAGCTGTCCGACGTGAAGGCGCCGGTCGTGTGGTGGCACGGCGATGCCGACCACATCATCCCGTTCTCGCACGGCCAGCACATGGTCGAGCGGCTGCCCGACGCCGAGCTGCGCGTGCTTCCGGGCGAGAGCCATCTCGGGGGGCTCGGCATCGCCGAGGAGATCCTCACGACGCTGTCCGCGCACCTCCGCGACCCGCAGGAGTCGCTGCGCCGCGCCGGTTCGTGATGCACTGCGCTGCATGAAGGGCGCTGCATGAAGGGCAAGGTCGCGCTGGTCACCGGCGCGAACACCGGCATCGGTCTCGAGACCGCCCGCGGTCTCGCGCGACAGGGCGCGACGACGGTCATCGCGTGCCGCAACGCGACGAAGGCCCAGCGTGCCCGCGACGACATCGCCGCGTCCACCGGCAACGACGACGTGCACGTCGTCGCTCTCGACCTGTCCGACCTCGACTCCGTCGAGAAGGCCGCCGCCGACGTGCTCTCGCGGTGGGACCGTCTCGACGTGCTGGTCAACAACGCGGGCGGCATGTGGTCGCGGCGCGAGACGACGAAGCAGGGCTTCGAGCAGACGTTCGGTGTGAACCACCTCGCGCCGTTCCTCTTGACGAACCGCCTGCTCGACCGGCTCGCGGCCAGCGGGTCGAGCCGCATCGTCAACGTCACCTCGGTCGCGAGCCACCACGCGTTCGGCGGCATGCGATGGGACGACCTGCAGCACGAGAAGACCGCGTACAAGGCGACCGCCGTGTACTGCCACTCGAAGCTCGCGAACGTGCTGTTCACCCGCGGACTGGCGGAGCGGGGCTTCGACTCCTACGCCGTGCACCCCGGGTGGGTGCGCAGCGACTTCGCGATGGACGGCGACACGTCGGGCTTCACGCGCTTCTACATGAGCGCCATCCGCCCGCTGCAGGTCAGCCCGGCCACCGGCGCGCGGACCTCGATCTTCTGCGCAACCTCTCCCGAAGCCGCGGGACGTAGCGGCCTGTACTGGGTGCGGCGCAAGGTGCACCCCACGTCGAGGTTCGCGCGCGCCGACGCCGACGTGACCCGCTTGTGGGACGTCAGCGCGCAGCTGGTCGCCGACGCGGGCTTCCCGCTGGCGACTTCCTAGACTCGACCCGCAACACCCCCGCCCTCGTAGCTCAGGGGATAGAGCGTCGGTTTCCTAAACCGTGTGCGA
>DASZYF010000104.1:0-1757 GCA_035545535.1 Mycobacteriales bacterium
GAGCGGTGATGCGAGTGCGCTGACTGGAACACATCGGAACCCGATGTGTCCGCCTGATCGACCGGAACCGTGGAGGAACCACCCGTTCGGACGGGTCTCGCCTGGTTCGCACGCCCTACGAGCCCGGTCGCGCGGGTCGGATCTGAGCCAGATCCGAGCCAGATCCGAGCACTGCCGCGTGCGCCCCCAGGCGCCCCTGCGCCCGCGGCACCGCCACCAGCACCTCGCGGTGTGTCGCCGTACGTGCTCCTGGTCGCCCCGAGCGTCACGCCGCGGGGAGGTGTGCGCTCGTGAAAGGGTCGGCGACGTGACTCGTGCCCTTTGCAGCAGATCGACGCTCGTCGCCGGCGCGCTTGCTACGGCCGCGGCGATGCTCGCGTCCACGCCGGCCCTCGCCGTGCCGGCCGCGAAGCCGGGGAAGCTCAAGGCCGCGATCACGCGGCGAGTCGATCGTGGCGTCCTGCCCGGGATCGGCGACGCCATCGTGCTGTCGACCCGCAAGACCACTGTCCCGGCGGGCGACCGCATCACCTCGTGGTCCATCGACTTCGGCGATCACACGCGCAAGAGCGGCAAGGGCACGCCGCCGAAGGACGTCAACCATCCCTACGCCCGGCCGGGCACCTACCGGGTCGTCCTCAGGATCACCGACGCGCGTCACGCGACCGCGAAGGCCGTCTACGTCGAGAAGACCGACGCGTACTTCCTACCCATCGGCAGCGCGGGCTGGGGAGGGACGGGGATCGTCTACCCGTGGCAGGTCGACGTCGGCGCGACCTTCAGCATCAACGTCACCTGGTCGGCGTGGGGACGGGCCACGGCCGCCATCGACTTCGGAGACGGCACGCCGCCCACCACGGGGCTCAATGCCCCGACCGCGCTCCTGCACCGCTACGCGGCGGCCGGCCCGTACACGATCACCGAGACCGTCGTCGACGGTGTCGGGGGGACGACGTCCTCGACGCGGAGCATCGTCGCCGAGGCGTTGGGCCTCACCGTGAAGCCGGCCGCGACGGGACAGACGACCGTGCTCGCCAGCGATCAGTCCGACGCCGACGGCCCCGTCAGCCCTGCGGTGTTCGCGGTGACGCTCGCGCCCGGAACCCACGCGGCGAACTACTACACGTTTGACCCGGGAAACGGCGACCCCATCGTGAGCGGGTCGGGCGCGCCTCCTCCGGTCGGCGCCTACTACTACGACCACGCCGGTCACTTCACCGCGACGATGACCGTCCACCTCACCGAGGGACCGACCCTGCAGGCCACCGTCCCGGTCGACGTGGCCGACCCGCCCACGCTCGCCGTCACCCAGCCCGGCAGCCCTCCCACAGCCGGTTCGCCCTACGAGCTCACGCTCACCGCGACCCTCGCGCCGGGGACGGCGTGGGCCGACTACGGCGTCACCTGGGACGAGGCGAGCGACCCGGACGGGCAGTTCACGGATGGGGTCCCACCGCCGAGCCTGTCGCACACGTACGACATGGCCGACGTCGGGTCGGCGAAGACGGTCGACGTCGAGGTCGACGACGATCATGGCGGGTACGCGGTCTGGACAGGTTCGACGGGCGCGATCCTCGCGGGCCCCTGAGACCTGCGCTGCGCGCGTGGCAGGGTGAGCGTGTGACTGCGCGCATGCTGCCGGGCGGCCCCGTGGCCGAGAAGGTCCTCGATGACGTCCGTGCCCGGGCCGACGCCCTGCGGGCGCGCGGCATCACGCCGAGCCTTGCGACGATCCTCGTCGGCGACGACGACGCCAG
>DASZYF010000105.1:0-2797 GCA_035545535.1 Mycobacteriales bacterium
CCCCCACCTCCCCAACGTCGTGTCGGGGCCCTACCGTCGTGCCATGGCGCGCATCGATGTCCCCAACGGCCCCGGCGGCGACGCGGCGATGATCTGGACCCTGCGGCCGGAGCTCGGCGGCATGGTCGACCGGATGGTCAAAGGGGCCTACGAGCAGAGCATGCTGCCGGCGGCCGAGCGGGAGCTCGCGCGCATGCGCATCGCCGAGCTCAACGACTGCTCGGCCTGCCGGGCGTTCCGCGCCGACTCGGTGAAGCTCGAGGGCGTCCCCGAGGAGCTCTACGCCAACGTGTCCCAGTGGGCGACCTACCCCGGGTTCACCGAGCGGCAGCGGCTTGCCATCGAGTACGCCGAGCGCTTCGCCACCGATCACCGCGGCATCGACGACGAGCTGTTCGAGCGCCTGCGCAGCGCGTTCACCGACCCCGAGGTGCTCGACCTCACGCTGTGCGTTGCCGTGTTCCTCGGCCTCGGACGCACCCTGCAGGTGCTGCACGTGGACCAGGCCTGCGCGGTCACGCTGTAGCAGCGCGCCCGGCAGGGGTCGAACCTGCGACCAACCGCTTAGAAGGCGGCTGCTCTGTCCACTGAGCTACGGGCGCTCGCCCGCCAGTGTCGCGGGTCGCGCCCGGCGGTTCAGCGGTTGGAGGAGAAGAAGCCGATCCCGCGGCCGCGGTGGTGCTGCGCGGGCTCGCCGTCGGCGTGGCTGTCGGGGAGCACGTCGCCACTGCGGGCGGCGGGCACGTCGGCGGCCACCGCCTCGTCGGGCAGGTGCCCCTCGGCGGGGTGCTCCTCGCCGGGGTGCTCGTCCGCGGCGGCCGGAGCGACCGGCTGCTCGACGGGGTGGTCGGCGAACGGCGAGTCGTCACGCACCACCGAGAGGTGGGACGTGGGCTCGGCCGGGACGACGTCCTCGATCGGCGGGGTGAGGGGCACGACCGGGGCGGTCGGGGCCGCCGGCGCCGCGGCGGGCGCTGCGGTCTCGGCGGGGACCTCGATCTTGTACTCGACGCGGACCGTCAGCGGGACCTCGGTGAGCGTGTAGACGCGCGCGCCATCGATGCCCTCGTCGTTGCGCAGCCGCGACACGACCTGGACGGCCTCGTCGAGTGACGGGGTGCGCTCGAAGGCCGGCCGACCGTCCGCGCCGGCCCAGAAGACGACGTGCTCCACGGTGACCTCCGCCTGGTGGCCGCGCGTGCGGCCGCCCGGACCCTCCGGGCTCGCCCGAGTGATCGGCCCGAACGCACGACGAATTGAGCGTCCGGACGCGCCCGAACGGACGCGGGACGGCGCGGGCGGGTCAGCCCCGACGCAGCCTCAGGAGGCGCGGCGCGAGGCGGCCGGCCGGCGCGCGGGCTCGTCCCGCACGTCGATCACCCGCTTCGGGGCCAGCGCGGCGCGGGCCCGCTGGTACTGCGCGACGGTCGCGTAGGCCTCGGGCGCCTTGCGCGTCCGGCCGCTCCACATGACCCACATCTCCGCGAGCACGAACACCACGGGGATGACGAGGAGGAACGCCACGGGCTGAACCTTACGCCTCCACCACCGGTCCGCTGCGCTCCGAGCGAACGGGCTCACACGTGGCGAGCCAGGTCCCGGCGACGGACCTACCGTGGACGGCACAGGCACGAACGACCGTGGCGATGCGTTGTTCGGGGCGTGCAGGTTCCGGACACGCAGGTCCCGAAGACGCAGCCGTCGTTCGTCGGGTGGAGAGGATGAGCAGCGTGAGCCTGCCGTTCGGGTTCGGCCCCGGCACCGGCGGTGACGACAGCGGCGCCCCGTTCTTCCGCGAGCTCGAGAAGCTGCTGTCGTGGTCGGGCGGCCCGGTCAACTGGGACCTGGCCAGCCAGGTCGCGGTGCGCGCGACGGCCGAGGCCGACGCGGCGAGCCCGCTCGCGGCGAACGACGCGAGCGACGCCGCGGACGCGGTGCGCCTCGCCGACCTGTGGCTCGACGGTGCGACGGCGTTGCCGAGCGGCGTGCGCGAGACGCAGGTGTGGACGCGCCGGCAGTGGATCGAAGCGACGCTGTCGACGTGGAGCGTGCTGTGCGACCCGGTCGCGGCGAAGGTCGTCGAGGCGATGACCACCGGCGTGCAGGGCGGCCTCGCCGCCCTCGCCGGGGGCGAGGTGCCGCCGGAGCTCGCCGGCATGCTGCCCGCCGGCACGAGCGCCGCCGACCTGCAGGCCGCCACCGGTCCGCTGCTCGGGATGATGGGCCAGCTCGGCGGGCTGCTGTTCGGCGCGCAGGTCGGCAACGCGCTCGGCGGGCTCGCCGGCGAGGTGCTCACGAGCACCGACGTCGGCCTGCTGCTCGGACCGCCCGGGGTCGCCGCGCTGATGCCGGCCGCCCTGCGCGCGTTCAGCGACGGGCTCGACGTGCCGGCCGACCAGGTGCGGCTGTGGGTGGCGCTGCGCGAGGCGGCGCACCACCGGCTGTTCGCGCACGTGCCGTGGCTGCGCGGACGGCTCACGGCCGCGGTCGAGGACTACGCGCGGGGCATCGAGGTGGACCCGGAGGCGATCGCCCGCGCCGCCGCGCAGATCGACCCCACCGACCCCGCGTCGATGCAGCGCGCGCTCGGCGACGACACGCTGATCGGCGCGCAGAGCTCACCGGCGCAGCAGGCCGCGCTGACCCGCCTCGAGACGATGCTCGCGCTCGTCGAGGGCTGGGTGGACGAGGTGGTGTTCGCCGCCGCGTCGCCGCGGCTGCCGAGCGCGGCCGCGCTGCGCGAGGCGCTGCGCCGCCGCCGCGCGACGGGCGGCCCGGCCGAGCAGACCTTCGCGAC
>DASZYF010000106.1:0-18332 GCA_035545535.1 Mycobacteriales bacterium
GTCGTCGGCGGCCGGTCCACGGCCTGGCGGCTCCTCGCCGTGGTCGCCCCCGAGCTCGGCGAGTGGGCGGCCTTCTTCGCGGCCGGAGCCACGCGCCGGGCGGCCGCCGAGAGCGGCGTCCCGGGAGTCGTGTCGGAACGCGAGGCCGATGACCTCCTGCGCGACGCCGAGACCTTCCTCACCACGGTCGAGACCCACGTCGTGGGGCCGGCCGGCTCAGGGCCGTACCAGGCGCCGCTGTCGTCCTGGTGATCCCGCCGCCGTCGTGATCGCGCTCGACGAGGTGCGGCCGGGTGCGCCCTACGCTCGCGGGATGGCCAGCCCACGCACCGCGGTCGTGCACGCGATCGTCACATAGAGCGGTATCTGTGCAACGATGAGGGCGTGATCAGGGCTGGGATCTACGTCCGCATCAGCAGGGACAAGCTCGGTGCCGAGCTAGGCGTCGAGCGCCAGGAAGCCGACTGCCGCGCGCTCGCCGCCCGCAAGGGCTGGACCGTCGCGGAGGTCTACGCCGACAACGACGTCAGCGCCTCAAGCGGTCGAAGGCGGCCCGCGTTTGAGCAGATGCTCACGGATCTCGACGAGCGGAAGATCGACGCGGTCGTGGTCTACAACCTCGACCGGCTCCTGCGCCGCGTCGCCGCGTTCGCGTCCTTCCATGAGCGCCTCATCGCGGCGGGGGCTGCGTTCGCCACGACCGAGGGCGACGACTCGACGACCGCCGGCGGGCGGGGCGTCATCAACATCAAGCTGTCGATCGCGCAGATGGAGGCCGAGCGGCTCGGCGAACGTGTCCGGCGGGAGAAGGAGCAGGCCGTCGAGCGGGGACGGTGGCGGGGCGGCCGTACCGGGCTCGGCTACCGGCCGGCCGGCGGCACGCTCGAGATCGTCGAGGAAGAGGCCGCTGAGGTCCGCTGGGCGGTCGAGCAGATCATCGCCGGGGCGAGCCTCAACAGCGTCGTCCGCGCATGGAACGACCGCGGCGTCGGCGACCGGTCCTGGTCGGCGACGCAGGTCAAGCGGACGCTCATCGCCAGCCGGCTCGCCGCGCTCATCGACGGCGACGGCACGCCGGCGCAGGGCGGCTGGCCGCCGATCATCACCGAGGACGAGCTCATCGCCGTGCGGGCGGTCCTGCTCCGTCCCGGTCGTGCGACCGGAGGACGTCCGCACCGGTGGCTCCTGTCGTCGGTCGCTCGGTGCCACTGCGGGGCGCCCATGCGGATCTGGGCGTCGGGGCCTGCGTACTCGTGCCGCGACGGGCACGGGAGCCGCAAGGCCGAGCCCGTGGACGCCTACGTCGCCGAGGCGGTCCTGGCGCGGCTCGAACGCGGCGACGTCGCTGACCTGTTCGCCGTACCAGCCGACGACCGCACGGCCGATCTCAGGGCCGAGAGGGACGAGCTCCGCGCGCGGCTCGACGCGATCGGTGACGCGATCGCTGACGGGCTGGACCCGGTGCAGGGCAAGCGCGCGATCGAGAAGGTCCAGACGCGACTCGCAGAGGTCGACGCGGCGGTGGTCGCGGCTACGACGCCGAGCACGCTCGCGCCGTTCGTGACGCGCGACCCGCGCGCGGTGTGGGAGGGCTTGGACGTCAAGCAGCGCAGGGCGGTTGTGGCGGCGCTGGTGGACGTGACGTTCCACCCCGCAAAGCCGCGCGCTGCGGACGGCTCCTACTTCGACGCCGACGCGATCAAGCTGGTCTGGCGCGCCTAATCTCGTCTATGAGTCATAGACGAGAGTGCCTGGGGGACAGAGGGTTCAGGCGTTGTGTCAGATGCACGCATGCTCTACAGCCTGCTACCATCACGAACAACTCGAAGGTGACTACTCCCAAGGTCAGGGCCTGCCAGCCCTAGCCGAATCGAGGGACCGGCGCTCTTCTGCCGTCTCTCGATCTCGGAGGGCCCTTCGTGACGCTGATCTCGCTGCTGGTTGTGGGCCGAGCGACACCCGACAGGGAGTCACTCGATGCCTGACCGTCCCGATCTACTCACCGTCCCGGAGTACGCGCGTCGGACGTCGCTGTCGGTCTCGACCGTGTGGCGTCGCCTGGCCAATGGCGAGCTGAAGAGCGTCAAAGACGGTCGGGCGCGCCGGATCCCGGCGTCCGAGATCGACGCGCTCATCGCGAGCGCGCGGTGACCGAGCTGCTCTCCGAGAGCGCGATCGCGCAGGCTCGCGCTCTCGCCGCCGACGCACCACCGCTGACTGATTGCGTCCGCGCTGAGCTCGCTCGCGCGCTGGGCGTGCCCACCGAGCCGCCGGCGCCGGTCCGGCGTCGGCAGGTTGCCGCGTGACCGCGACATGCCCGAATCACGCTTTCGCGGGGTCGGCATGAGCGACTGGCGCAACCCGTGGTCGCGGCACTACCAGTCGACGTGGATGGAGCGCGCCGGCAACCGGTCGTTGCCCGACTGGCTGCGTGTCGCCGCTGCGGCCTACGGCTCCCACAAGGCCAACGGGCACGCGATGTTCGGTCGGGGTGATCTCGCGTGCCTGCTCGCTCGGGTGAACCCCGAGACCGGAGAGATGGCCTGTCTGGACCGCCGGCACGTGTACCGCGCGATCGAGCTCGCCGTCGAGTACGGCTGGCTCGCTCCGGGCTCGACCGCTCGATGCCTCATCGTGCCGGGGCACGCCGTCAGCGGTGGGATCGGCAACCCGACCGACGTCTGCCCGCAGCACGTCAAGGCCGCCGCGAAGGCCAAGGCGACTCGCCCGGACCTCAAGGTCGTGGGCGCGTGAGCCTCCAAACGTCATCACTCAGCGATGACGTTTGGGCCGAAACGTCATCACTCAGTGATGACGCGCGTCATCACTCAGTGATGACGTTTGGAGGCAAAACCGCACGTCAGAGCGTTGCGCCTCTTAGATCTATCTCATACGCGCGAACCGGCGAGCGAAGCGAGCTCCCCAAGAAGTCCTGGCCCCAGCGCGGCCCTGAGCGCGAGAGCCCCATGGCGACCAGCCGGCACCTTCGGCGCCGCGGGGCTCCCGCCCCGGCCCCGGCGCCGCTCCGCGACGGCGCACCGACCGACCAGATCGTCAATCTCACGGTCGAGCTCGGCCAGGTGCTCGCCGGGGACGGAATCCGCTCGCACGCTCGCTCCGGCCGTCCCCGGACCCCTCACCGGCCGCCACGGGAAAGACGATCAACGACCCCGGTCTCGTTCTCCTTCTCGTCAGCCGCTCTTCGTGACGGTGCCGCACCGGGCGACGGGGCCCAGCCGGCGACCGGGCTCGCGATGTTGGTCAGCGCGCCTATGCCCCTCAAGGCCGGGGCACGGCCAAGGGGAAGAACATCGGAGCTCGCTTCGCTCGCGGGACTGAGCCGGTGACCGCGCACGCGCCGCGGCTCTGCGGCTGCCGCACGCGCGGCACCGCAACCAGGCCGCTCACCGACGAGGACCGTGAGTTCCAATACCGCCTGCCCGCCGTCCTGAGCTCGGTCCGGTGCCATCTGATCGCGGGCCCGGTCGGCTCGGACTGCTGGGACGGGACCAACACCACGAGCTCGGGCTACAGCGTCGCGGCGCATCGCGGTCGGACGATGAAGTTGCACCTGGTCACCTTCCGGCTGTTGATCGGCCCGGTCCCCGCGGGCCTCGAGGTTGATCACTTGTGCGCGCGTCGGTCGTGCGCGAACGTCGCGCACTTGGAGGCGGTGGGCCGGCTCGAGAACGTCGGCCGGGCGACCGCACGCCGGCACGGCCGCGCGTGCGAGCGGCTGCTGCACCTGCCGCCGCGGCTGGTTGGTGGCGCGTGGCGCTGCGACCAATGCATCGACGAGCTCGCCGAGTGGCGAGCCCGTCCCGTCCCCATCGACACGACCGGCGCCGAGCAGTTGCAGCTCGCGCTCTGAGGAGAGGAACACCATGAGGACTCTGATCGCCGAGCACGACCCGGACCGGCCGCCGCCGAACATCGACCTGCGCCTGCCGCACGGCGTCTGGACGTGCAAGCGCGCCGGGTGCCGTCAGCGACCCGGTCTCGCGGGCTGGTGCGCCGAGCACGAGCCGCGCCGCGATCACAGTTATGGCACGCCCGACGCGGAGGCGGCGCGGTGATCGACGCCGACGACGTCAAGCTCCTCGAGGCGCTCGCGGTCGACCCGAGCGCGGTCGAGCGCGATGACCCTCGGCTGCTGCTGCTCGCGACCCGGCCGGGGATCCTCGAGCACCTTCGCGAGCTCCGCGAGGGCAACCAGCGCGCCGCGGCGCGCGCCGACGCGGCGATGCCGCCGGCGCGGACGGTCGTCGCTCACCTGCTCGCGGCGCATCACTTCCGGCGTGAGGACGGCGAGCACTACGGGCCCGCGCTCGACCGCGCCTGGCGTGCGTTCCGCGCGATGCAGCCGGGCACCGCCGAGGCCTACCAGGCGTTCGCGCTGCTCAAGCTCGCGACCGCGCTCCTGCGTGAGAACCCGGACCTCCGATGAGAGCCCGCCGCCGACCGAAGCCGACCCACCGACAGGAGACCAACACGATGAGCCTGACCGTGCAGGCCGATGAGCGGGCCCGTGAGCTCGCCGGGCTCGCGGCGCGCGTCCGGCGTGTCGATGAGCGGCTCGCGCCGTCGCTCGCGGCCGCCGCTGATGAGCCGCTGATCTGGGACAGGTTGGTGACGCTGCCGCCGCTCGCGGTCGGCGTGTTCCTGCGGCACCTGCCGGACCTTGAGGACGTGCCGCGGTTCCGTCGTGCCGGCGCGGTCGAAGCGGCGCTTCACGCCGCTGAGGCGCTCACGGCGAACGGGCCCTGCAGCTACTGCGGGGCCGTGATCGCGCGGCGTGGCCGGTCGATCACGGCCGCCTACGCCGAGCCCCCGGCGTTCACCACCGCACAGGGCAAGCCGGCGTGCTCCTGGTGCAGCGACTCTGTCGAGCTGCTCGGTGTGGACGGGCTCGCGACGACCGTCGTCGCTGCCGCGGCGGGTTGTGCCGTGCCGATGGGCTTGCGCGTCGACCCGCTGCGCGTGTGGGCATCGCAGGTCCCCGGTGCCGGTGACGGCACACCGTGGAGCCACGTCGACCGTCGTGCGGCCCGCGCGTTCGCGCTCGCGACGTGGGGCCCGGGCTATGCGCGTCTCGCACCGCCGCGCGTGCCCGGGCTCGAGCCGATCACCTGGCCTGCACCACCACCGGAGCGCGCGTGGAAGCGCGAGCCCACCCTGATCGAGCAGCTCGCACAGGCCGAGCGCGAGCTCGCGTTCATTAACCCGACGATGCTGCCGCCGACCCTCGCCGGTGATCGAGGGCTGCAGGAGCGACAGGAGGCGGCTCGCGAGCACCAGCAGAAGTACGCGGCTGCGCAGCAGCGCGTGCACGAGCTCCGCGCACTCGCAGCCGCTGAGGAGCGCGACAGGGCGGCCGGCGTGGTCGCGCATGATCGGATTTCTGCGACGTCGGAGCGAGCCCGGTGAGCCCCGCACCGGTCGTGCCTTGCCCGGCTGGCCGGTTCCGCGTGCGGATCCTCGAGCCGATCGCGTTGACCGCGAGCGGCCCAGAAGCGACCGAGATCCGCCTGGCGACGTGCCCGTCGTGCCGCCAGAGCGCCCCGGTCGGTCTGAACGGCCGGCTCGGCGCTCACACCGTGCGCCGCTACGTCCCACCCTCCACGAAGGAGAACACTCCGTGAGCGCCTCCACACCGTGTCCCGGGTCCGGGCTCGCGGCGAGCGTCGTCGGGCCCGGTGTCGCCGGCTGCCCGTCGTGCTCGACGCCGCAGCGTGTGCTCCCGGACGGCACGTTCGCCTCGCACACCGCTGGTGCGAGCCCGATCAACGAGCAGGGCACGCGGTGAAGCCGTCCCAGGCCGCCCAGGACCGCCCCAACGGTCCCGGTGCGGGTCAGAACACCGGGCGAAGCCCAGAGACGCGCTGGGCGCTTCGGCTTCGCCAGCTCGCGCGGACCGTCGCGCGCGTTACCGCGGACGTCGCACTCGACGTCGCCACGAGCATCCGATGAGCCCCGCGCTGATCCCACCCGACCCCGACGGGCAGCGGTACACGACCCTGGGGCGCAGCACACGCCGCACCGGACCCCTGAGCGAGACGTTCAGCGCCGCGACCCCGCCCCCGGTCGACGAGCGTCGCGGGCTGCTCGGACGGATCGTCGGGGGACGCGCCAGCACCGGCGACACGGGCAACACCGCACACGACGAACACCCCGTGTCCCCGCCCCGTGTCCCCGTCCGGCGATGGTTCAGCAAAACACCGGCAGACGAGCGTGTCCCCGTGGGGAACGAGGGGGGAGAACGTGGTGACGCCGAGCTCGACACCGCACGTGTCCCCGTGCACCAAGAGCAGACAGAAGGTGCACCAGGTCAGCCGCACGTCACCCGTGTCCCCGGCAGCCAAGAGTTGGTCGAAAGTAGGCCGGATCGGGAGCCGATCGTCCGGCGCCGGCGTGACTGCCGGGTCGAGGGCTGCGACCTGCCGCGTGAGCGCGGCCGTTCGTTGTGCGCGGCGCACCGGAAGCGGCTCAGGCGTCACGGCGAGCTCACCGCTGACGTCCCGGTCGGTGAGGTCGGCGTGGGGGAGAGCGTCGCCGACGTCGCGCAGCGCCGAGCCGCGGACGAGCGCCGGCACCGCGAGCTCCTCGAGCGGCTGTCCGACCGGTGAGTGCGCCGTGGATGACGCACACCGACGTCGGGCTGCGGCTGGTCCGGCACTCGACCGGCGCGCTGCTGCGCATGCAGATCGGTGACCGGGCCGGGGCGCTCGCGGATCTCGCGGCGGCTCGGGAGTCGATCGACGCGCTCGAGGCCCGGCTGCCGGTCGGCCGGCGGACGACGAGCCTGACCGACGATGAGGCGCGTGCGGCGCTGGACGTGATCGACCGTCGGCGCCGCGTCGAGGACCGGGACCGGAACGAACCTGACGACGACGAGCCCGACGACGACTGACCTGTGGGGGGACAGTCGGGCGAGCGTGCCGTCCTGCGCGGGCTGCGGATCGGCGCTCGGCTCCGGCCCGGACCTGCGGCGGCACGGTCGCCGAACGTGCCCGAATGCCTCTAAGGGCACGGGACTTCTGTCGCAAACCCAACTACGTTGGGCTGTCCGCAAACGCGGGCGAGGCCCGCCCCGGCGCGAACCAGGACGGGCCTCTTCGGCCACAACCCTTTCGGAGAGAACCATGGCCGCACGTCCCAGCATGACCGCCGAGCAGATGACCGAGCGCATCGAGGCGGAGCGCGCCGAGCTCATCGACGAGATCGACCTGACGGAAGAGCAGATCCGCACGCTCGCGTCGCTCCTCGGCCCCCGATGACCGCCGCGCTGGCGGTCCGCGAGCCGCTGGTGCTCGCGGTCCCACCGTCCGACGTCGACCGGCTCGTCGCCGCGTGGCTGCTCGCGTACTCCAACGCCCGCACCCGCGAGGCCTACGCCGCCGACCTCGCGCAGTTCCGCCGCTGGCTCGGCGACGTCGCGCCAGATGCGGAGCTGATCGCCGTCCGGCGCCCTCACCTGGACACATGGGCTCGCTCGCTCGAGACGAGCGGGCTCGCACCGTCATCGGTCGGGCGCAAGCTCGCCGCCGTGAGCTCGTTCTTCACCTACTGCGTGTCCGTGGAGGTTCTGACCGCGAACCCCGCGACCTACGTCCGCCGACCGAAGGTCTCGACCGAGGGCAAGACACCTGGGCTCTCACGCGAGGAGGCCGCGCGGCTGCTCGCGCTCGCCGCGGACGCACCACCGATGGACGACCTGCTCGTCGCGCTGCTGTTCGTGAACGGGCTCCGGGTGAGCGAGGCGTGCGGGCTCGACGTCGAGAGCATCACCAGCGAGAGCGGTCACTGCGTCGCGTGGGTCAAGGGGAAGGGCGGCAGCGAGCACCGCGTGCCGTTGCCGCCGCGCGTGTGTTCCGCGCTGGCGCGCGTGCTTGACGGTCGTGATGACCGGACCGGCCCGCTGCTGGTCTGGTCGCGCACCGGAGCTCGGCTCGACCGGCACCAGGCCGCTCGCAGGGTCAAGGCGCTCGCCCGCAAGGCGGGGATCGACGGGGTCAGCGTCAGCCCGCACGTTGGCCGGACGACCGCGATCACCGCCGCGCTGGACGCCGGTGTGCCGCTCCGCGATGCGGTCACGTTCGCCCGCCACGCCGACCCCCGGATGACGCTGCGCTACGACCGGGGCGCCGGCGTGCTGGACCGGCACGGTGCCTATGCCGTCGCCGCGCACCTGGCCGGGGCGCCGTCGAAGCGGCGCAAGGGAGCTGAGGTCGCGTGAGCCCTAAGTGTCCTTCCGCGAGATCCCCCGAACCGGGACGGTCCGGGCTCGGCGTGGACGCAGCGCAGCGTCCGCTCCCCGTGGTTGAGTGAGCTGTGCCCTCGGACAGATCGTTCGTCTCCCTGTTCTCAGGCGCAGGAGGACTCGACCTGGGCCTCGAAATGGTCGGCTGGACGCCGCTCGTCCAGATCGAGTGCGATGACGCCGCCGTCGCGACCCTCGAGCTCGGAGCCCGTCACCGACAGCGCAAGACCAGCGGAAGCGTTCAGACGCGCGTGATCGCGGCGCCGATCGAGAACGTCGACCCCGTCGAGCTCCGGAAGTCGCTCAAGCTCCGCAAGGGCGCGTTGCCGCTCCTAGCAGGAGGACCTCCCTGCCAGCCCTTCACCACCCACGGGCTGCGACGGGCTCTCAACGACCGCCGCGCATCGGCCGTCTGGCCGACCTATCTCGACTACGTCGACGCGCTGGCCCCGCAAGCCCTGCTGATCGAGAACGTCGACGGGCTGCTCTCCGCCGCGTTGCAGCACCGCCGGCTGCTCGACCGCGGGCGCGAGAGCGAGCCCATGAAGTGGGAAGAGCGCAAGGGCTCGTTCCTCCACTGGCTGGTCACCGAGCTCACGCAGCGCGGTTACACAGTCTCGTGGGGCGTCGCGGAGGCGGCTGACTACGGCGTCGCCCAGATGCGCCAGCGAGCCGTCCTGATCGGCGTGCGCGAGAGCAGCCCGTGCTACCTCCCACCGGCGACCCACGGCGGACCCGGTCAGCCGGCGTTCCGAACGTTGCGCGACGCCCTCACCGGGATCCGCGAGCTGGGCCCCGTCCAGCCGTTGAGCGAGCGGAAGCGCGCCGTCTACGCGCTCGTCCCGCCTGGCGGCAACTGGCGCGACCTACCGCCCGCCGTGCAAGAGGAGACGATGGGCGGCGCCTACTACGCCGAGGGCGGCAAGAGCGGCTGGTGGCGACGCCTGGCGTGGGACCGGCCAGCCCCGACGATCCTCGGGATGCCGGACCACTCGAGCACCGCACTCGTCCACCCGGACGAGGTCCGATGCCTGTCGGTCAACGAGTGCGCGGCCGTGCAGTCGTTCCCCGCAGAAACCCCATTTGGTGGCACCCCGCGAGCCCAGTACCAGCAGATCGGCAACGCTGTCCCGCCGCTGCTCGGCGCCGCTCTCGGCCGCCAGATCAGCGCGTTCCTCGACGGAGCCCGGGAGGACGCACCTCCGGCGCCACCATGGCGCCGCAGCTCGGCGAACCGGCGCATCGGCACGCACGGCTGGGCCCGTCGCGCCAAGGGATCTGGAACACTTCGGGACGTCACCATCAACGTGCAGATACGTGCCGACCACGTGTGGGCTTCGGAGGACGTTCCCAAAAGTGCCTGACCTCGACCCCGCTGAGCTCGCCGCGACTGTGCGGCGCCTCGCGGGGATCGAGGAAGGCAACGGACCGGACGACGATCACATCGTCGCCGGCGTGCTGGGCTTCGTCGAGCGATTCGACTTCTGGTACGCGCGCGTCATGGCGAATGCGGTCCACGAGTACCGCAAGTTGATCGTCGCGCGCATCAACCCGTTCATCCGGTCAGCCGAGCTTGGCCACCTCGGCGTCGCGGACGCCGCGCGCCAGCTGGTCGGCGACTACGCCCGCCGCAACTTCGTCACCGCCGGCGGCTGGGCCATGGAAGAGCTCGCGATCGAAGCGAGCCCGCGGCTGCACAAGTCCGCGACCCGCGGCATCGACGCCGAGTGGTTCGACAACGACAACAACGCGCACCACCTGTACGTGCTGAAGAGCGGCACCGTCACCCGAAACTCGGACATTCTTGCCTCGCTCAAGCGCCACGGCCGCCAGGCCGAGCAGCTGCTGCGCCAGGGCCGCAACAAGCCCGCGATCCACGTCACCTACGGGATCCTCGCCGGGAAGCGATCCTCCTCATTCGCTGACGGTGTCGAGCGGCCCGCATCGGCGGCGCTATGGGCAGAGATCCTCGGTATGGACGAGGAGCCCGCGATCGAGCTCGCGACGGCTATGGCGAACGCCGCGGGCCGGCTTATGACAACAGGCAGCGCGGTCCGGCACATCTCCGCGCTCGAGACGCTCGTTGCCGCGTACATCGAGAACCCCAAAGAGCCCGAGGCCGTCGACTGGGAGTTCATCGCGCGCCACAACCTGCGCGCCAAGCCCACGTGGGCCAAAGAAGCCGCCGTGCGGCAAGAGCGCGCGCTCGCGGCGCTCGCTGCGACCGGCTATGAGCCCGAAGAACCGAAGCCGCTCAAAGCACCCACCGACGACCCGGACGACGACGTCGACGCCTGACCGCGAGCGCCGACCCGGCTTCGCGGTCCAACCATCGGCCTGATCCATACCGGGCCGGCGCGGGCTACATCATGTGCCCGTACAGGGCTCCGCGGGGCACCGGTAGAGGCCTCTGGCCGGACCCGGACGACCGTCCTACCGTCCGGCCATGACGACGCTCATCACGCCCCCCTGGGAAGAGATCCGCGCCGACGGAGCTCTCGTCGAGCACGCCCCATCGCACTGCCCCGCCGGTCATCCAACGACGCCCGGCCAGGTGCTCGTCGGACACGAACGGTGCGAGTGCCAGGGGCTCGGGAACGGTCACCGGACCTGGCGCTGCTGGACGCTGACCGATGACGGACGGTGCAACCGAGTCACCTTCTGGCCGCCCTGCGCGGTCGCACCATAAGGGGTGTTCTGCCGCTGTCGGACCGCGGCGTCACACTTCAGCCCGAGAGAGGGGAGAGGGACGTGGCCGCCAGCAACACGCTGCGCATGTTCGGTTCGATCGACGGCTACGAGGTCACCGCCCTGCTCACGTTCGACCGTCGCACCAGCCGCGTGATCTCGCTCGACGGCAGCCCACACTTCGAGGTGGCGCTCGAGGAGGCAGAGCCCGGCGCCTACTACAGCGCGATGCCGGCAGGCCCCTCGCTGCCGTTCGACCCGACGAACGCCGCCAGCGTCATCTGCTGGTTCCTGTACCGCTCCGACGACCCGGAGCTCCTCGGCGACTACCCGCCGAAGTGGGAACGAGCTCTCGGCCCATCGGGCCCCGGCATCGTCAACTAAGCGCCTCTAGGCTGATCTGCCGTGACCGCCGCGGATGAGGGCTGGTGCGAGCACGACGAGCGACCCTCCCTCTGCCCCGTCTGCAACGGCGACGCGCGGCGTCAGCGTGCGGAACGTCGGGCACAGGACAAGGGGACGTCAGCTCCGGCGGACTGGCCCGAGGTGATGACCCGGCGAGACTCTGCCTACAGCCTCGGCGTCGTGTCGCACCTGGTGCACTCGTGCTACACGCTGCGGACCACACACGACTGGACTCTCGGCGAGGGAGATCTTGAGTGGACACCCTGGGAGGGACGTCCGCGGGACGCACCGTCGCCGTGCGCACATTGCCTCGGACGGCTGTAAGCAGCCCGATGATCGCGCGCCGGACCTTTCGGTGGACCGCGTCCTAGCGGGATTTCGGTGACGTGCGACTACCGGCCCTTCGCGAAACCCGAGAGCTTGGGCGGCACCTTGTTGATCTCGACATACGCCGAGTAGAGCCGAGGCAGGCAGACGATGAAGGACTCCAAGACGAACGTGCCGAGCCCGAGCGCGAGAGCGCCCCAGAACCCGGACAACGTGTTCGACAACTTCGGGTCAGACGAGGGCTCCTGAACGTTGAGGCCGACGACGATCGACGCGGCCGCGAGCGCCGCGGCGAGCGCAGCAGTCAACAGGTGAGCGGCGGTCTCGTCGAGCTGGTCCCGCTCGACCGAGTACCTGTCCGAGTCGACGTCGCTCCACTCCGAGACCTTCATGCGCAGCGTCGACAAGTGCGTGAACGACCCGAGCAGCGCGCCGGCTAGAAGAGCGAGCCCGGACAGAAGCGCGGTCGGCGCGCCGAGACGCCAGGAGCGCCCCCAGCCGATAGCGAACACCGCGAGCGGGATGAAGAGGAGCCCGAACCGGGCCGCGACGTCGGCCCGGCCATGGTTGCGCAGCGCCTTCCAGTGGCCGCGAAGGATCGGCCAGACGTTGAACCGGTTCGTTCTCATGTGATGGTTTCCGCAGAGGGGAGCTGGCCATGCCAGTCGACGCTCCTCAAGGTATTCCTCACCGCCGACAAGAACCCAGCGTCGCTGGGCCGCTCGTCGCCCAGCTCGTAGATGAACGCCTCGTTGAGACTGCCGGGCTTGATCTTCTTGGTGACGCCGTTCTCGTCTACGAGGGTGATCGCGGCGTCGTCGAAATCGATCGCCGCCACCTCGGGCCCGAGAACCGCAGCAACCTGCTTTGCACCAGCGGCCGACGTGACCGTCGCGCGCCCGCGCCGGCGATGCTCGGCGTCGCCCCACCAGCCCTTGAGGATCCCCCCAACCTGATCCTTGACCTTCTCCGACCGCACCGCGGCCGACAGGCGCATGACCTCTTGCTGGCGCTTGTTGTCGGACGTCGTCTCGTGACGCATCAGGTCGATCGTCTCGAGCGCGGCGTTGTCGATCATTGCTCCGATCCGGCCGTCGTCGGTCGCGACGTTCGCGACGATGCGCCACCAGGTGCCCCCGGGCTCATCGCCGTCCTCGTCCGCGTCGCTGGCGTCCTCCTCGATGCCGGCGGCCTTCAGTGCCTCGCTCCTGATCGACTTGATCATCTGCGGCGCCGGACAGCTCCGACTGATCGTCTCGACGGCGAGCGCCCCGACGTCACCCTTGTCGGGGAGCCAGAAGATGTAGCGGTAGAAGCGAGATGTCGCGAGCTCCGACAGGTCGGCGTCCTCGCCGCCGTCGTCGGGGTGGTGCATGCCAAGGTCGTGATCGCCGAAGCGGCCGGCGCTGACCTTCCCGCTCAGACGGTGGCCGTTCCGCTTGACGGTGTCGATGCGCACGCCGCGCGGGCGGGAGTCCCCGGTGTCCTTCGCCGCCGGCTTGATCAGCACGACCCGGTCTAGGAGCCCCTCGAGCAGCTCCTCAAGATGATCGCCGTAGTGCTTGCCGTCCACGTCCGACAGCTCGATCGCCTTGCGGCCGTTGCCGCCCTTGCGCACGCCGACCGCGAACAGCTTGAAACCGTAGGTCGCCACTGAACCTCCCGGTCGTTGAGGGTTCCATAGCCGCGCGACGCTCGCGGCTCAATGACGCGACCCGGATCGGCCGTGTCGGGGCCTCCCGCGATACTGAGCGGCATGGCTCTCGGCGCGCGGACGACCGTCACCGGCCAGCCGTCGCATAGAACGGCGGTCGTGCACGCGATCGTCACGCGCGCGCTGGCCGAGGTCGGTCCGGCGCCGCTGTCGATCGTCGACGCCGGCGGTGGCACCGGCGGCCTCGCCGTCCCGCTCGCGGTCGCGGGCCACCACGTCACGGTGGTCGACCCCAGCCCGGACTCGCTGGCCGCCTCCGGGCGTCGCGCCGCGGAGGCAGGCGTGGGCGACCGCATCACCGTCGTCCAGGGCGACCTCGACGACCTGCCCGGGGTCGTCACGGCCGGCTCCGCCGACGCCGTGCTCTGCCACCGCGTGCTCGAGTTCGTCGACGATCGCGCGGCCGCGCTCGCGCACGTCACCAGCGCGCTGCGGCCGGGCGGGCTGGCCAGCCTGCTCGTCGCCAACCGCCTCGCGCAGGTCATCCAGCGCGCCCTCGCCGGCCGCTTCGCCGAGGCCGCGGAGTCGCTCTCACCGCAGCCCGCGCCCGGCCCGCTCGACCGCGCCGAGCTCGAGGCGCTCGTCGCCGCGGCCGGCCTCACCGTCGCCGGGGTGCACGGCGTCCGCGTCGTGAGCGACCTCGTCCCCGGCGCGCTGCTCGACGACCCCGAGGCCGTCGCCGGCGTCGTCGCCCTCGAGCAGGCCGCGGCCGACCACCCCGCGCTGCGCGAGGTCGCGACCCAGCTGCACGTCCTGGCCCACAAGCCCCGCTGACGCGCCCATGAGCCGCGCGCTCGTCCCGCCGCCGCTGCCGACCCCCGCGGTCCCGCCAGACGACACCGGCTGCACGGTCCTGCACGTCGACATGGACGCGTTCTACGCATCGGTCGAGCTGCTCACCCGTCCCGACCTCGTCGGCCGGCCGGTCATCGTCGGCGGCGAGGGCCGCGGAGTCGTCCTCGCCGCCACCTACGAGGCCCGCGCGTTCGGCGTGCACAGCGCGATGCCGTCGAGCCGCGCGCAGCGGCTCTGCCCGCAGGCGATCTTCGTCCCGCCCGACTTCGAGAAGTACACGCGGGCGAGCGCCGGCGTCATGGCGATCTTCCGCAGCGTCACACCGCTCGTCGAGCCGCTCTCGCTCGACGAGGCCTTCCTCGACGTCTCCGGCGCCCTGCGCCGGCTCGGGACCCCGCGCGAGATCGCGGCCTACATCAAGGCCCGCATCGCCGACGAGCAGGGCCTGCCGTGCAGCGTCGGGGTCGCGACCACGAAGTTCGTCGCGAAGGTGGCATCGGCCCGCTGCAAGCCCAACGGCCTGCTCGTGGTCCCCGGGGACGGCGTCACCGCCTTCCTGCACCCGCTCCCCGTCTCGGCGCTCTGGGGCGTCGGGCCCAGCACCGAGAAGCAGCTGCTGGCCCTCGGCCTGCGCACCGTCGCCGACATCGCGAACGCCCCTGTCGAGCAGCTGCAGGCCGCGCTCGGACCGCACCTCGGCGCCCACCTGCGCGCGCTGGCCGAGGGCCGCGACGAGCGCGCGGTCAACCCGCACGAGCCCGAGCGCAGCATCGGGGCGGAAGAGACGTTCTTCCACGACCTGGACGATCCGGACGAGATATGCCGCGAGCTGCTCCGGCTGTCCGAGCGCACCGCGGCGCGGCTCCGCAGCGCCGGGCTCGAAGGCCGGACCATCGCGATCAAGGTGCGCTACGCCGACTTCACCACGATCAGCCGCTCGCGCACCCTCAAGCAGCCCACGGACGTCGCCCAGGTCGTCTACGCCACCGCGCGCGAGCTTTACGAGGCCCACGTCAGCCGCAGCGCCCGGCTCCGCCTGGTCGGCGTCCGCGTCGAGGGCCTGCACGGGGCCGGCGGGACACCGGTGCAGCTCGCGTTCGACGAGCCCGACCGGCGCAACCGACGCGAGGCCGAGGTCGCCGCCGACCGGGCCGTCGAGCGCTTCGGCCGCGGCGCGGTGCGCCCCGCGACGCTGCTCGGACCACCCGGTGCACCGTCGGGTGAGAGGTGAATCCCGGCTTCGCTTCCCGTGCGGCGGAGCGCGCCGCATACTGAAGCCGAGGCCGCCCCCGCCCGATGTGGCAGGTGCAGCCTCCCGAGCCATCCCGAAGGAGCCCTGGTCGTGCCGCTGTCGGAGAACGAGCAGCGCCAGCTCGAGGCGATCGAGCGCGCTCTCTATGCCGAGGACCCGAAGTTCGCGTCCTCGCTGAACAGCTCCGACCTGCGCACGCACGCCCGTCGCAAGCTCCGCCGCTCCATCGCCGTCCTCGTCGTCGGGGCGCTCCTGCTCGTCGGCATCGTCGTCAACGTCTGGGTGCCGGTCGCCGGGATCGTGCTCATGTTCATCGGCGCCGTCGGCGTCGTGCAGCAGCTGAAGCGACTCTCCGGTCGCGCCACCACCCCGCTCGCCGTCCTCGGCCCCGACGGCAGCCCGGTCGCCCGCCCGCAGCGCGCCCCCCGGCCGCGCCCCAAGGAGGGCTGGCGCGACCGCGTCGAGCAGCGCTGGCACCGCCGCTTCGAGGATCCCGACCTGTAGGTCGGCCAGCGCGGGCTCCGCAGCCGCCCGCTGTCGTCAGCCGCTGCCGTCAGCCGCTGTCGTCACTCGCTGCCGTTGCGCCGGCGGAGCCTCGACCGCGCGCCCCGCACGCGCTCGACCACCGACGGCGGGATGAACCGCGCCCGCAGCCGCGGCCCGGTCGGGAGCCGGGACAGCAGCGCCAGTCGCACCGCCTGCGCATCGGTGCGCAGGTGGCCGACGTCGAGGCCCGCCGCTCCCGCCGGCGCGTAGCGCGCCGACTCCTGCGCCCCGGCCAGCCGGGTCAGCGGCTCGTCCACCGCCCCGCGCAGCAGCTCACCCAGGCGCCGGGCGGTCGCCCGGGGCGTCTCGCTCGCGCGCGAAGGCACACCGGTGTCGGTCATCGCGTCACGGAGCGAGGCCCAGGCCGCGTGCGCGACCCGCGTCGGGTCGTGGCCCGCGCCCGTCCACCGGGCCCGCCGGGCCGCCGCTCCCGCCACGGCCGGCGCCAGCACGACCGCTGCGAAGACGAGCAGGGTGATCGGCCAGAACAGCGAGTGGTGGTGCTGCGGCGTGAGCGAGGTCGCGGTCGTCGACCGGCCGGCCTTGCCGGTGGCTGGCTTCTTCGGCGGGGTCGGGAACTGCTCGCCCGTGTCGTTGGGCACGGACACGCTCGGCGTCGGCACCCGGGGCGCGGTCGTGTCGTAGCCGGGCAGGAACTGCGTCGTGTCCGGCCGCGGCGTCGGCTCGAAGCGGATCCAGCCCGAGCTCGGGAACCACACCTCGGGCCACGCGTGCGCGTCGTGCGTCGAGATGGTCCACGTGCCGTCGGCGTTCTGCGTTCCCGGCGTGAAGCCGACCGCCACGCGCGCGGGGATCCCGAGCGAGCGCGCGAGCACGACGTAGGCCGATGCGAACTGCTCGCAGTAGCCGACCTTGTCGCGCACCAGGAAGGTGACGAGGCCGTCGTAGCCGGGGTCCACCTGCGCGGACAGGTTGTAGGCGTACCCGCCGGTGGTCGACAGGTAGTGCTCGAGCGCGCGGGCCTTGTCGTACTGCGTCGGTGCACCTGCGGTGATCTGGTCCGCGAGCACCGAGATCGCGGCCGGCACCGGCTGCGGGAGCGCGGTGTCGACCGCGAGGGTCGCGGGGAGCTCGCTGTCGATGACGGTGGTCGTGCCGTCGCTCTGCAGCTGCACCGCGCTGGGCGTCGCGACGATCGACGTCGCGGTGTAGGTCAGGTCCCGCGTGGTGTCCTTGCCCGGCGAGAACAGGACGCGCAGCCGGGGCGCGAGCACCCAGTGCCCGGACGCCGGTCGCACCACCGTCGGCTCGTAGGGCAGCGGGAGCAGGTTCTCGCCGAACTTGTCGGTGCCGGTCGCCGTCATGTGCACGGTGGTCACCGACGTGAGCGGCGGCGTCGCGTCCTCGAGCGCGCCGTCGACGTCCGCGCCGGTCGGGCTGGTGTCCGACGTCTGTGTGAACTGGTTGCCGTCGAACGCGTCGAGCGACGTGAGCCGCAGGTACTCGGGGTTGTCGGTGGTGACCTTCAGCAGGTCGACGTCCTGGCCGTGCAGGCGGTTCTGGATCGTCGTCAGCGGCGCGATGATCTGCAGCGTCCCCGACGAGCAGCAGCCGGTCGCCCGGCCGTGCCCGGCGAGCGCGTTGCTCTGCACCGGCGGGATCAGCACCGGGATGACGAGCGCCGCGAGCAGCGAGACGCCGGCGACGCGCCCGGCGGCGCCGCCGAGGGCAGCGCTGCCCTCCGCGATGGGGTTGCGACCGAGCGCCCGCCCCCAGCCCAGGAGCTGCTCACGTCCGTCGAGGGCGAGCAGCAGCAGCCAGCCGAGCGCCGCGAGCGTGATGCGCACGAGGCCGATGCCGCCGTTGCGCTCGATGGCCGGCACGGCGACGAGCACGAGCAGCGGGACCCCGGCGAGGGCCGGCCGGCGGGCGGTGACGGCGAGCAGGTCGACGACGGCGGCGACGACGTAGACCCCGGCCGCGGCGAGCAGCATGAGGCCGTGCGTCGTCGGCGCCGGCGGTGCGTACTGCCGCACGTCGTCGAGCCCGGCCCGCACCAGCGCGCGCAGCGCCGGCAACGTCGCAGTGCGGGGGATGAAGCCGAGCCACGCCGTCTGCGCCGCGCCGACGGCGGTCACGACGACCACGAGCCCGAGCGGGGTGATCAGCGGCAGCAGCGGCGCCGGGCCGGGCAGGCGGCGGCCGAGCGCCCCGCAACCGGAGGCGACGAGCACCGCGAACGTCACCGGGACCCACCAGCGCTGGTCGGGCATGACCGCGCCGAGGCTCGCCGCCGCGAGCAGCGTGGCGGCGGCCGCCGCGACCGTCGACTTCGCGCGGGCGCTCACGAGGGCACCACCGCCGTCGCCTCGGGCGCGGTCTCG
>DASZYF010000107.1:0-8654 GCA_035545535.1 Mycobacteriales bacterium
GCTGAGGCTCCGGCCGCGCCCGCCGAGGTGCCGGCTACCCCGACCGCGCCGGAGCCGTCGTCGATCACGGCGAGCTCGACGCCGACCTCGACGGTCTCGTCCTCGTTCACCTTGATCGAGCCGAGCACGCCGGAGGCGGGCGCGGGGATCTCGGTGTCGACCTTGTCGGTGGAGACCTCGAGCAGCGGCTCGTCCGCCTCGACGCGGTCGCCTTCCTTCTTCAGCCAGCGGGTGACGGTGCCCTCGGTGACCGACTCGCCGAGCTGGGGCATGGTGACCGAGACGGCCATCGGGAAGCGACTCCTCGTGTGTGGGTTATCAGGTCAGCTGTGGCTGTGCAGCGGCTTGCCGGCGAGCGCGAGGTGGGCCTCGCCGAGCGCCTCGGACAGCGTCGGGTGCGGGTGGATCAGCGACGCGACCTCGTCGGCGTACGCCTCCCAGTTCGTGATCAGCTGCGCCTCGGCGATGTTCTCGCCGACGCGGGAGCCCACCATGTGCACTCCGAGCACCGGCCCGTCCTTCGCCGACACCAGCGTCACCGCGCCGGCGGTGGCGAGGATCTGCGCCTTGCCGTTGCCGGCCAGGTCGTAGGTGGTGACGACGACGTCGTGCCCGCGCCGCGCGGCCTCGGCCGACGTGAGACCGACGCTCGCGACCTCGGGCTCGCAGTAGGCGATGCGGGGCACGCCGTCGTAGTCGACCGGTGCCGGGGACAGCCCGGCGAGCCGCTCGGCGACGACGATGCCTTCGGCGAAGCCGACGTGCGCGAGCTGCAACGTGGGGATGAGGTCACCGACCGCGCTGATGGTCGGCACGTTGGTCTGGCACCACGCGTCGACCTTCACGAACCCGCGCTCGACCTCGACGCCCGCGGCCTCGAACCCGAGGTCGGCCGACACCGGGCCCCGGCCGACGGCGACGAGCAGCAGCTCGGCGTCGATCGTGTCGCCGCTCTCGAGCGTGACCGTGACACCGGCCGCCGAGGGGGCGACGCCGGAGAAGCGGGCACCGAGCTTGAACGCGATGCCGCGCCGGCGGAACGCCCGCTCGAGCAGCTTCGAGCTGGACTCCTCCTCGGTGGGCAGCAGGTGCGGCAGCGCCTCGACGATGGTCACCTCGGACCCGAGGCTGCGCCACACCGATGCGAACTCGCAGCCGATCACGCCGCCACCGAGCACGACCACCGAGGCGGGCACGCGGTCGAGGTTCAGGGCCTCGTCGCTGGTGATCACCTTCTCGTGATCGATCTCGAGGCCGGGCAGCGAGCGGGGGACCGAACCGGTGGCCAGCAGGAGGTGCCGGCCCTCGACGGTGCGGGTGCCGCCCTCGTTGAGGGCGATCTCCACCTGCGTCGGCGAGGTGAGGCGGCCCGTGCCGGCGATCGACTCGATGCCGCGGCTCTTGATGAGGCCCTGCAGGCCCTTGTAGAGCTTGCCGGTGACGCCCTCCTTGTAGGAGAGCAGCGCCGGGACGTCGATGGCGTCGAGCGTCGCCTTGATGCCGAACTTCTCGCCCTCCCGGACGTTGTCGGCCACCTCGGCCGCGTGCAGGAGCGCCTTGGTCGGGATGCAGCCCTTGTGCAGGCACGTCCCGCCGACCTTGTCCCGCTCGATGAGCGCCACCGACATGCCGAGCTCCGCGGCACGCAGCGCAGCGGCGTAGCCCCCGCTCCCGCCCCCGAGGACCACCAGGTCGAACGTGTCGGGCACGGCGATCCATCTCCTTCATCGCTTGCGGCTGGGATCATCCTTCCACGTCATCCCAACGCGGCCGGGCGGGCTGCACCTTCCGAGATCGAGGTAGCTGTGGGCTTGTTCCGGCGCCGGTCCGCGGCCCCGAAGACGGGTGGTCGGGTGCGGGGGATCGACCCCGCCGCGCTGGCCCACCTGGAGGCGTTCGCCACGTCGCGCCGGGGGGTGGAGATCTACGTCGAGCCGAAGACGACGGTCACCGAGGCGACGGTGGTGCTGGTCGCGCACGACGGGGAGTGGACGCGGCGCCGCATCAACGAACCGCGGGACGCCGCCGAGCTCGGGGCCCGGCTGGGCGTGCCGGTGTACGACGTGCACGCCACCGGCTACCCCCCGCGGATGCGCGCGTGGACGGCCAGCCGGTCGGGGTCGGCCGCCAAGGACCGCAACCCCTTCTCCTAGAGGTCCTCGCCGTCCGAACCGGCGGCGGCATCGACAGAGATGTCCTCGAGCAGCGCGACGAGGGTCGCGACCGGGACGCCGGTGCCGCCCTTCGGGGTGTGACCCCACGGTGCACCGCCGTTCCACGCCGGACCGGCGATGTCGAGGTGCGCCCACGGCACGCCGTCGGGCACGAACTCCTTGAGGAACAGGCCGGCGCTGAGCATGCCGCCGTTGCGGTCGCCGATGTTGCAGATGTCGGCGACCTCGCTGTCGAGCGACGGGCGGATGTCGGCGGGCAGCGGCATCGGCCAGGCCTGGTCGCCGGCCCGGCCGGCGGCGCTCACCACCTGGTCGCGCAGGCCTTCGCTGCCCATGACGCCGAACGTGCGCGAGCCGAGCGCGACCAGAGCGGCTCCGGTGAGCGTCGCGACGTCGACGATCAGGGCGGGGTCCTCCTCGCTCGCGCGCACGATCGCGTCCGCGAGCACGAGCCGGCCCTCGGCGTCGGTGTTCAGCACCTCGACGGTCTTGCCGCCGTACATCGTCAGCACGTCGGACGGACGGATCGAGTCACCGCTCGGCATGTTCTCCGCGAGCGGGCACCAGGCCGTGACGGCGACGGGGATCTGCAGCTTCGCGGCGGCGACCGCGGTCGCGAGCACGCTGGCGGCTCCGGCCATGTCGGACTTCATCGACTCCATCGAGCCGGCGGGCTTGAGCGAGAGGCCGCCCGAGTCGAACGTGAGGCCCTTGCCGACCAGCGCGACCTTCGGGGTGTCCGCCGTCGCGCCGGTGGGGCGGTAGCTGACCTTGACCAGGCGCGGCGGGCGGCCGGAGCCCTGACCGACGCCGAGGATGCCGCCGAAGCCGCCCTTCGCGAGCGCCTTCTCGTCGAGCACCTCGACGGTGAGCCCGGCCTCCTTGGCGATCGCGCGCGCCCGGTCCGCGAACGCGGCCGGCGGCAGCACGTCCGGCGGCGTGTTCACGAGGTTGCGCGCGAGGCAGATGCTGTCGGCCAGCACGGTGGCGCGGGCGAGCGCCGCCGCTGCGGCGCGCGGCGAGCTGACGACGAGCGTCGCCGCGCCGATCGGCTTCTTCCGGCCTTCGAGGCTGTCGCGGCGGAACTCGTCGAACGTGTACGCACCGAGCAGCAGACCTTCCGCGACCGCGCTGAGCGTCGCGTCGTCCGGCTCGTCGCCGTTGACCAGGGCGAGGGTCGTGAGGATGCGGCTGCTCCCGGCCAGCGCGCGGGCGACACCGCCCGACGCCCGGCGCAGCGCGTCCGCCTCGTAGCGCTTGCTCTGCTTGCCGAGGCCGACGGCGACGACCGCGGGTGCGCCCACCGCGCCGAGCGATGCGATGCGCGTGACCTCACCGTTGCTGCCGGAAGCGCCGACGTCGGCGAACAGCCGGGCCAGCCGGCCGTCGAACGCCGCGTTGACGCTCTCTGCTCCCGGCGCCAGCACGGGGCGCTTGCGCGCGTCCTGCGCGAGGCCGACCACGAGCACGTCGGCTCGGGTCGCGGCCGGGCCGGAAGCCGTCGCCTTGAGGGTCGTCATGTCGGCAACGTAGCCCGGCTGCTGACGTCACGCCGAGACTCTGCCAACCAGGGCGCGCAGGGCTAGCGTCAGGGCATGACGGTGGACGAGGCGGTGAGCACGGGACTCACGTCGCCGTTGCACGAGCGGCACCTGGCGCTCGGCGCGAAGCTCGGCGACTTCGGCGGCTGGCAGATGCCGCTGCAGTACTCGGGCGTGCTCGAGGAGCACACCGCGGTGCGCGAGGCGGTCGGGGTGTTCGACGTCAGCCACCTCGGCAAGGGCGTCGTGCGCGGACATCGCGCCGGCAGCTTCATCAACTCGACGCTGACGAACGACCTCGGGCGCATCGGCCCCGGGCAGGCGCAGTACACGCTCTGCTGCGACGACGCGACCGGCGGCGTCGTCGACGACCTGATCGCCTACCTGCACGGCGACGAGGAGGTGCTGCTCGTCCCGAACGCGGCCAACACCGCCGAGGTCGTGCGCCGCTTGTCCGAAGCCGCGCCGGCCGGCATCGAGGTCGAAGACCTGCACCGCTCCATGGGAGTGCTCGCCGTGCAGGGCCCGCGCAGCGGCGAGCTGCTCGACCGCCTCGGCCTGCCGACCTCCGCCGAGTACATGGCCTTCACGCCGGCGGAGTGGAACGGCCGTCCGGTCGTCGTGTGCCGCAGCGGCTACACCGGTGAGCACGGCTACGAGCTGCTGCCCAGGTGGGACGACACCGGCGACCTGTGGGACGCGCTGCTCAAGGAGGGCGAGGAGCTCGGCGTGAAGGCGTGCGGCCTCGGCGCCCGCGACACGTTGCGCACCGAGATGGGCTACCCGCTGCACGGTCAGGACCTCTCGCTCGACATCACGCCGGTCCAGGCGCGCTGCGGCTGGGCCGTCGGCTGGTCCAAGCCCAGGTTCTGGGGTCGCGACGCGCTCGTGAAGGAGAAGGCCGACGGTCCGCGCCGCATGCTCTGGGGCCTTCGCGCGCTCGACCGCGGCATCCCCCGCGCGCACATGCCGGTGCTGTCCGGCGGCACGCTGGTCGGCGAGGTCACCAGCGGCACCTTCAGCCCGACGCTGCGCGTCGGCATCGGCCTGGCCCTGCTCGAGAGCGGCTCGGAGGGGGTGACCGTGCGCGAGGCCGACGAGGTCGAGGTCGACGTGCGCGGCAAGCGCTCCCGCATGCAGGTCGTGAAGCCGCCCTTCGTGCGCCCGTCCGTCAAGTAGAGCCGATCTGGCCCGGTCGCAGGCTCCCGGCGCCATTACGGTTGACGGGTGAGCATCTACGACATCCCCCTGCACACCCTCGACGGCCAGCCCACCACGCTGGCCGAGCACAAGGGCAAGGCACTGCTGATCGTCAACGTCGCGTCGAAGTGCGGGCTCACCCCGCAGTACACCGGGCTCGAGGAGCTGCACGAGAAGTACGCGAGCCGCGGCTTCACCGTGCTGGGATTCCCGTGCAACCAGTTCCTGTTCCAGGAGCCGGGCAACGCGGAGAAGATCGCCACCTTCTGCTCGACGAAGTACGGGGTGACGTTCCCGCTCTACGAGAAGCTCAAGGTCAAGGGCAAGGACCAGCACCCGCTCTACGGGCTGCTCTCGGAGTCGAAGGACGACGACGGGCAGGCCGGCAACGTGAAGTGGAACTTCGAGAAGTTCCTCATCTCTCCCGAGGGCGAGGTCCTGCGCCGGTTCCGCCCGCGCACGGTGCCGGAGGACCCGAAGGTCATCGCCGCGATCGAGGAAGCCCTGCCCGCGTAGGGGGTTCGCGACGGTGGACGAACGCACCCGGACGTGGTCCGGTTCGATGCCCGAGGTCTACGACCGGCTGCTCGTGCCCGCGCTGTTCGCTCCCGCCGCGGACGATCTCGTGACGCGGGCGCTCCCCATGGCGCCCACGCGCGTGCTCGAGATCGCGGCGGGCACCGGCGTGCTGACCGGGAAGCTGTGCGCGGCGCTGCCGGACGCCGCAGTCACCGCCACCGACCTGAACGACGCGATGGCCGCCTACGCCGAAGCCCGGGTCCCGGAAGCGACCTGGCGGCCGGCCGACGCCATGGCACTGCCCTTCGCAGACGACGCGTTCGACCTCGTGGTCTGCCAGTGCGGTGTCATGTTCCTGCCGGACCGCATCGCGGGGTACCGGGAAGCGCTGCGGGTCCTGCGCGCCGGAGGCACGTTCCTGTTCAACGCCTGGGACGAGGTCAGCGCGAACCACGGCCCGGACGCGGTCGCGGCTGCGTTGCACGACATGGGCGAGACGAAGGCCCACGCGTTCTTCGTCGGCATCCCGCACGGCTACTGCGACGTGACGCGGGTGCGCGCCGACGTCGAGGCCGCCGGCTTCACCGACGTGGCGATCGAACGTGTCGTCTACCGCGGAGCGACGACAGCGGCTGCGCTCGCGCGCGGGTTCGCGGAGGGCAGCCCGGTGCGCGCGTTCTTGGAGGCATCCGGCGACCTGGCGGCGCGGCGCGACGACCTCATCGACCGCGTCACCGCGCGCCTCGGCGACGGACCGGTCGAGACGCGGCCCGCCGCCTTCGTCGTCAGCGCGCGCAAGCCAGCGTGACCAGTGCGGCGGCGGTCGCGAGCTCGATGATCGCGCCCCACACGTCGCCGTTCACGCCACCGAGGCGGCGCACCGCCCGGCGACGCGCCAGGTCGCCGATGACGATGGCCGCGCCGACAGCGACCGCCGCGACGATGCGACCGCGCCGGCCCGGGTAGGCCGCGACGCCGAGCCCGAGCGCGCCGCCGATCGTCGCGACGGTCGTCACGACCATCGCGACGAACGGGACGGTGCCGCCGAAGGTTCGGCCCATCGAGCTGCCCTCGGCGACGGGGATCGACGGCTGCGCCGCGCGCACGACCGCGAGCCGTCCCGCGGCCGCCGCGATGGCGAGGGGGACGACGGCGGAGCGGCACGACGCGAGCGCCGCGACGTCCACGACCAGCACGGCGGCGACGGCGGCGGCCCCCAGCGGGCCGACGTCGCCCTTGCGCATGATCGCCAGCGCGTCCTGGGCCGGCTTGTGCGTGGCGAGGCCGTCGGTCGTGTCGGCGAGCCCGTCGATGTGCAGGCCGCGGGTCAGCAGCCCCATCAGCGCGACCGCCACCGCGGCCCCGAGGAGCGGCGAGCCGCTCGCGTGCCGCAACCCGTACGCCGCGAAGCCGCACAGCGCCCCGAGGCCCGCACCGACGAGCGGGCTCAGGAGCAGTGCGGTGCGGGCCGCCGAGCGCGTGATCTCGTGCGGACCGCGCACGGGCGCGACCGTGAACAGCGTCAGGGAGAGCCGCACGCCGTCGAGGGGGCTAGCCATCGCGTTCGCTGACGCCCGCCTCACCGAACGTCGCCATCTCGGCGAGCGTCGCGATCGCCGCCCGCAGCATCGGCAACGCCAGCAGCGCACCCGTGCCCTCGCCGAGGCGCATGCGCGCATCGATCAGCGGCTCGTGCTGGAGGCGGGCCAGCGCGTGCGCCTGCGCGGGTTCGGTGGAGCGGTGCCCGGCGATCTGCCACGCGGCGCTTCCGGGCGCGATCTCGTTCGCGAGCACGGCGCACGTGCACGACACGATGCCGTCGAGGATCACCGGCGTGCGCCGCGCCGCGGCCTGCACGAGGAAGCCGGTCATCGCGGCGAAGTCGGCGCCTCCGGCGACCGCGAGCAGGCCGATCGGGTCGCGCGCGACGTTGGCGCTGCGCACCCGGCGCAACGCGTCGCGCACCGCCGCGACCTTGCGGGCCCAGCCCGCGTCGTCGATGCCGGTGCCGCGCCCGACGACGACCACCGGTTCCAGACCGCACACCGCGGCGACGATCGCGGCGGCCACCGTCGTGTTGCCGATGCCCATGTCGCCGGGGATGAGCAGGTCGGCGCCCGCGTCGATCTCCTCGTCGGCGATGCGCCGGCCCGCGGTGAACGCCGCCTCGGCCTCGTCGCGCATCAGCGCATCGGCGTGCGAGATGTCGCCGCTGCCGCGTCGCACCTTGTGCGTGCTCACCTCGGCCGGCGTCTCCGCGTCGACGCTGAGGTCGACCACGCGGACGGTCGCGCCGTTGTGCGCGGCCATGACGTTCACCGCGGCGCCGCCGGCGACGAAGTTCGCGACCATCTGCGCCGTCACGTCGGACGGGAACGCCGACACGCCGGACCCGGCTACGCCGTGGTCACCGGCGAAGACGACCACGCGCACGCGCTGCGGCTGACGGGGTGGGCAGGCGGCCTGCGTGCCCGCGAACCACACCGACAGCGCCTCGAGGCGGCCGAGCGCGCCGGGGGGCTTGGTGAGCACGTCCTGGCGCTCGGCGGCGGCGATCATCGCCTCCTCGTCGAGTCCGGGCACTGATACGGGGTCCATCGCGGTCCTGTCGTCGAGGGCGGTGCGCTGCTCTTCGGCGGTGCTGTCTGGCCGTGCCGTCTGGCCGTGCTGTCTACCGCAGCCGCACGGGCGAGCCCGCGACCACGAGCCACACCTCGTCGGCGGCGGCGGCGAGGCGGGCGTTGAGGCGGCCGAGCTCGTCGGCGAACCGCACCCCGAGCTCGGTCGCGGGGTGCACGCCGCTGCCGACCTCGTTGGTCACGAGCACGACGTGCGCGCGCGTGTCGCGCCACGCCGTCACCAGCGCATCGGCCGTCGTGTCGTAGTCCGGCGCGGTCAGGTGGGCCGAGAGCCAGAGCGTCGCGCAGTCTACGAGGACGGTCTCGTCCGGTCCGGCCTTGTCGAGCACGCCGGCCACGTCGGTCGTCTCGACGGTCGTCCAGCTCGCCGGCCGGCGGTCGCGGTGCACCGCGACGCGCTCCTCCCACGTCGCGTCGCCGTCGTGACCGACACCGGTCGCGACGTACGTGACCTGCGGCTCGCCGGCCACCCGACGCTCGGCCTCGACCGACTTGCCGCTGCGCGCGCCGCCGGTGATGAGGATGCGTCGGGGCCCGCGCGGCTTGGGCGCCGGTGCGCCGACCGTCGCTCCGTCGGGCAG
>DASZYF010000108.1:0-3043 GCA_035545535.1 Mycobacteriales bacterium
AGGATGCCGGTGTGGCCCAGGGAGTAGCGGCCCGGCAGCGGCCAGACGGCGAGGCCGTGCGGCTCGATGCCCACCGGGATCTTGTGCAGCAGCGCGCCCGTCGTGGTGTCGAAGACGTAGACCACGTTGTCGCGGCGGCCCGACAGCCACAGCGTCTTGCCGTCGGCGGAGACGTTGCCCATGTCGGGCGTGCCGCCGCCGGGGATCTTCCAGTTGGCGACGACCCTGCGCGTGCGGAAGTCGACGACCGACACCGAGCCGTCCTCACCCGCGTGCGGGAAGTAACCCGTGGGTGAGGTGAGCACGCCGCCGCGGTTGGCGACGTAGAGGTACTTGCCGTCGCGGCTCGGGTACAGCCCGTGCGTCTCGGGCCCCGTGGGCAGGAAGCCGACGAGCTTCAGCGGCGCGCCCGACAGCTCCCAGAGCCCGTTGCGGTTCATGTCGGCGACGTACCAGACCTGCCCGTACGGATCGATCTTGATGTCCTGCGGGGCCGACGGGACGTCGCCCAGGTTGAGGTCGAGCGAGCCCACGACCTTGCGGTCGGCGAGGTCGACCTTCACGACCTTGCCGCCGAACTCGCAGGTCGCGATGAGGTAGCTGCCGTCGGGCGCGAAGTCGGCGTGGTTGACGCCCGGGCACTGCGCGCCGAGGTCGAGCACGTGCTCGAGCTTCCACGTGTGCGGGTCGTAGAACTCGATCTTGCGCAGCGCCTCCGCCATGACGAGCGCGTACGTGCCGTCCGGCGTGAAGTAGAGGTTGTACGGATCGCTGACCGGGATGTCCGGGCCCCCGCGCTTGCCCGACCTCGGGTCGATCGGCGTGAGGCTGTTGCCGTTGTTGTTGTTGACGTAGAGCGTCTTCAGGTCCCACGACGGCACGACGTGCTGCGGCTCGGCGCCGACGTGGATGGTGTCGATGACCCGGTAGGTCTTCGGGTCGATCACGCTGACCGTGTTGCTGCGCAGGTTGGGCACGTAGACCAGCGACCGGTCGCCGCTCACCGCCGGCGAGAACATGCCGGCCTTGGTGTGCGCGTAGAGGTCGGGCAGCGCGTTCGCGTCCTTCGTCGGCACGCCGGTGACGGGATCACCGACGCCCGGGAACACCGATCCGCTGCCGTGGTCGTGCGGCGTGACGACATCGTTGGCGGCGTCGTTGGAGCCCCCGGGCGCCCCCTTGGACCCGCCGCCACCCAGGCCACAGGAGACGGCGAGCGCGAGCACGGCGACCGGCACGGCGAGAGCGCCGAGGCGTCGCCGGCGGAACGTCGCGCGTGACGGCGTCGAGCGGTGCGACACCGGCACGGTGCGGACCTCCGATGGTTGCGGGGGGAACGTAGGTCTCTGACGGTCAAATGTAGGTCGGCAACATGTGAGTCCTGCCCATCTAGACGCGCTACCCGCCCGGCGCGTTGCGAACCGGACGGGTCGTTCCTGCACGCGGTCAGTGGGTCCGATCACCCTCGTGCACGACGTGCCAGCGCCCGTGCGTGTGCCGCAGCACGATCTCGACGACGGCGGCCGCGTGCGCCGCACCGTGCTGCGTGACGTCGATCACGGCGACGTCCGGGATCGGTCCGTCGGGCAGGACGCGGTCCGCCACCGCACTGACGACCGCGCCCTTGTACCGGTCGTTCTGCTCGTCGCAGTACGTCACCGCGGGCCGGCCGGCGCGGTCGCTCGGCGGTGAGCTGAGCATCAGGTCGAACAGCGCGTCGCAGTCGCGGCTCGCGGCCGCCTGCACCCACAGCTTCGCGACGCCGCGCGGGGTGGACAGGCGGTGGAGGTCGCCGAGGGAGCCGATGCCGACGGCCAGCTCCAGCACGATCGCGATGACGATGAACGTGATGCCGGTGCGGCGCAGGCGACGGCGCTGCTCGGCGGTGAGCGGCGGGGTTTCGTAAGGGCGGAGCCCTTCATCAGGCGGTGTCGTGGCAGGCGGGTTCGCCGGCTCCGCGGTCACCGCGTCAGCCTGGCAGGCTCTCGCCCATGGTTGAGCCCGCGAACCGCACCGTCACCGTGACCACCGAGATCGACGCGCCGCCGGCGGCCGTCTACGCGATCATCAGCGACCTGCCCCGCATGGGCGAGCACAGCCCGGAGAACACCGGCGGCCGCTGGCTCGGCGGCGCGAACGGCCCCGCGGTGGGCGCCCGGTTCAAGGGCAGCAACAAGAAGGACTTCCGCCGCTGGTCGACGACCGTCACCGTGACCGACGCGACGGACCCGCGCCGGTTCGCCTTCGACGTCGACTTCCTCGGCATCCCGATCGCCGCCTGGTGCTACGAGATCACCGACCGCCCCGGCGGCTGCACGGTGAGCGAGACCTACCGCGACCGGCGCCCGGCGTGGATGCGCCTCGGCTCCGCCCCGGTGATGGGAGTCTCCGACCGCGCCGAGCACAACACCAAGGGCATGGAGCAGACCCTCGCCAGCGTGAAGAACGCCGCCGAGAGCGCAACCGCCAAGACCTGAGTGTGGGGCCCGTTCTTCACCGCACGGTGAAGAACGAGCCCCACTGTTAGGGCTGGACTCAGAAGTCCATGTCTCCGCCCATGCCCGGGGCGCCGGCCGGAGCCGCGTGCTTCTCGGGCTTGTCGGCGATGACGGCCTCGGTGGTGAGGAACAGCGCCGCGATGGACGCCGCGTTCTGCAGCGCCGAGCGGGTCACCTTGGCGGGGTCGATGACGCCCGCCTTGATGAGGTCCTCGTACTCGCCGGTCGCGGCGTTGAGGCCGTGACCCGCCTTGAGGCCGCGGACCTTCTCCACGACGACGCCGCCCTCGAGGCCGGCGTTGACCGCGATCTGCTTGAGCGGGGCCTCGAGCGCGAGCTTCACGATCTGCGCACCGGTGGCCTCGTCACCCTCGAGGTCGAGCTTCTCGAAGGCCGTGGTCGACGCCTGCAGCAGCGCGACGCCACCACCGGCGACGATGCCCTCCTCGACGGCCGCCTTCGCGTTGCGAACGGCGTCCTCGATGCGGTGCTTGCGCTCCTTCAGCTCGACCTCGGTGGCCGCGCCAGCCTTGATGACGGCCACG
>DASZYF010000109.1:0-28651 GCA_035545535.1 Mycobacteriales bacterium
CCGTCGACGAACCCCTCGGGGTACTCGTTGGACATCTCGGTCACGTAGAAGCCCGGCGCGACGCAGTTGACCCGGATGCCCTTGCGCGTGGCCCACTGCGATGCCAGGTCGAACGTCATCGCGATCACCGCCGCCTTGCTCGACGAGTACGCCGCCTGCGGCATGGTGCTCGCGCGCACGCCGAGCACGCTCGAGATGTTGACGATGCTCGACCCCCGGGGCGCGACCCGGCCGAACGCCTGCGCCATCCAGTACGAGCCCATGAGGTTCACCTCGAGCACCGAGCGGAACTGCTCGGGCGTCTCCCGGGTGGCCGGCACCGCAGTGCCGAGACCGGCGTTGTTCACGAGCACGTCGACGTGGCCGAGCTCGTCGACGCCGGCCTTGATGAGCGCGGTGCAGTCCTCGGGCGAGGTCACGTCGGTCCGGCGCCAGACGGCGCGGCGCCCCGTCGCCTCGACGAGCTTCGCGGTCTCCGGCAACCGGTCCTCGCGCCGGGCGCCGAGCACGACGTCCGCCCCTGCCTCGGCGAGAGCCTTCGCGAAGGCGACACCGAGGCCCGACGACGCGCCGGTGATGACGGCGACCTTGCCATCGAGGCGGAACCGATCCATGACCGTCACTGCTGAGCTCCTTCGGGGCCTGCGGAGATGGCGAAGGAGCGGACCATCTCCTCCGGTCGTCCCTCAGACGCTATCCGCCCGCCGCACGGCATTACCGGGTCGGTCGAATGCCCTGTCATGACTAGCCTTTGGGCGTGACGACCGCGCCCGCCCGTGTGTTCGCGGCGCGGCTCGCCGGACTCCCCGTGTTCGACCCCAACGGAGATCCGGTCGGCCGCGTGCGCGATCTCGTGGCGACTCTGCGCACCGATGCCCCGCCGCGGGTCGTCGGTCTGATCGCCGAGGTGCAGCGGCGGCGCATCTTCATCGCGATGTCCCGCGTGCGCGGCATCGACGCCGGCACGGTCGTCCTGCGCACCGCCACGCTCTCGCTCCGCGGGTTCGAGAAGCGCCCCGGCGAGGTGCTCGCGCTCACCGAGCTCCTCGACCGGCGCATCACCCGCGTCGACGACGCGACCCCGGTGACGGTGGTCGACCTCGGCATCGAGCTCACCCGCACCGCCGACTGGCTCGTGACCAAGGTCGCGGTGCGCGCCGGGCGTGGTCGACGCGCGGCGGTCGAGGTCCTCGACTGGGACGAGGTCACCGGCTTCACCCTCGAGGCCGGCACCCAGGGCGCCGCCAACCTGCTCGCCGCGTTCGAGAAGCTCAACGCCCCGGACCTCGCCCGCGTGCTGGCCGACCTGCCCGACAAGCGACGGGCGGAGGTCGCGGCCGCCCTCGACGACGAGCGCCTCGCCGACGTCCTCGAGGAGCTCTCCGAGGACGACCAGGTCGAGGTGCTCGCCGCCCTCGACGACGAGCGCGCCGCCGACGTGCTCGAGGAGATGGCGCCCGACGACGCCGCCGACCTCCTCAACGAGCTGCCGGACGACGAGCGCGAACGCCTGCTCAACCTCATGGAGCCCGAGGAGGCCGAGGGCGTCCGCGAGCTGCTCGCCTACGAGTACGCCACCGCCGGCGGCCTCATGACGAACGAGCCGATCATCCTGCCGCCCAACGCCACCGTCGCCGAGGCGCTTGCGCGCGTGCGGCAGGCCGATCTCCCGCCGTCGCTCGCCGCGCAGGTCTACGTCACGCGCGCACCGACGGAGACGCCCACCGGCCGGTTCCTCGGCACCGCGCACTTCCAGCGGCTGCTGCGCGAGCCGCCGAGCCAGCTCGTGTCCGCCGTCGTCGACAAGAGCATCGACCCGCTCGAGCCGGCCGACACCCTCGAGCACGTCACGCGTCACCTCGCGTCCTACAACCTCGTCGCCGCGCCCGTGGTCGACGACACCGGCCGGCTGCTCGGCACCGTCACCGTCGACGACGTGCTCGACCACCTGCTCCCGGCGAACTGGCGGGAGCACTCCGATGGCGCGTGAGAAGGACCGTCTCGACCAGCCCTACGTCCCCGGTCGCCGGCTGCGCCCGAACGTCGACCCGGAGGCCTTCGGGCAGTGGACCGAGCGCGTCGCCCGCTTCCTCGGCACCGGCCGGTTCCTCATCATCCAGACCGCGCTCATCGCGATCTGGATCGTGGCGAACGTCCTGCCCGGGATCCCGCACTTCGACCCCTACACGTTCACCTTCCTGACCCTCGTGCTCTCGCTGCAGGCCGCCTACGCGGCGCCGCTGATCCTCCTCGCGCAGAATCGGCAGGACGACCGCGACCGCGCGAACCTCGTCGAGGACCGCCAGCAGGCTCAGCGCAACCTCGACGACACCGAGTTCGTCGCCCGCGAGCTGGCCGACGTGCGGTTGGCCCTGAACGACGTCGTCACCCGGGACTGGCTGCGCGACGAGCTGGCCGACCTGGTGGAGGAGCTGGCCGCCAAGGGCGCGCTCGCCTCCGGGCTGCCCACCGCCCGGCGCAAGAAGAAGAAGCGCAAGCCGGCGCCGGTCGACGGGCCGCCCGGCGACGACGTCGGGCAGCTGACCGAGCCGCAGCAGCCCGAGCCGTCCGACGAGCACCCCGTGGACGGGGACGGAACGGACATGTCGGACCCGCCGGTGGAGGCCGCCGGCGCTGCTCCGTTCGGCCGAACGGAGGCTCCCCGGAGCGACTCAGGGGACCCGCCGGGCCTGCCGATGCCCTAGGGGTGACGACGACCGCTGACCCCGGCGCAGGCACCGGGGGGATCACGCCCACCCCACCCGTGCAGAAGAGCGCCGGGAACCTCCAGACCAACCCGGTCGACGGCGCCACGGCGCAGGCGGGGATGCTCCGCGCGGGCATCGAGGCCGCCAGCTCCCGCCACGGCCTGCTCGGCACCCGGGGGATCGGCGCCGCGCGCCGGCGCATCGGCGAGGTCCTCGTCGAGCAGGGCGTCATCGACGCCGACCAGCTCGCCGAGATCCTCGCATTCCAGTCCAGCCTCCCGGACCCGACCCGCCGCCCGCGCCTCGGCCGCATCGTCGTCGAACGCGGTCTGGCCAGCGAGCGTCAGGTCGCGCAGGCACTGGCCAGCGCGCTCGGGCTCCCGCTGGTCGAGCTGAACCGCGCCTCCATCGGCCCCGACATCGCCCGCCTCCTGCCCAAGAGCGTGAGCGACCGCCACCAGGTCGCGCTCGTCGGCCGCGAGGGCGACACCCTCACGCTCGCGATGAGCGACCCGACGAACGTCGTCGCGCTCGACGACGTCCGGCTCTACACCCGGGGCGCCGAGCTCTCCGTCGTCGTCGCCGTCGAGTCCGAGCTGCGCGCGGTGCTCGGCACCGTGTGGCACCGCACCGAGGACGTCGAGGAGGTCGCCGCCGGCCTCGACTCCACCGGCTCGACGGCCGGCTCGGACCAGGAGGCGGAGCTCAGCACGCTCGACGACCTCAACGAGGCGCCGATCGTCAAGCTGGTCGAGGTGCTGCTCGCGGACGCCGTGCACCAGCGGGCGAGCGACGTGCACATCGAGCCCCAGCAGGCCGAGGTGCGCATCCGGTTCCGCATCGACGGACTGCTGCGCGACGTCATGACCGTGCCCCGCTCGGCGGGCCCCGCGATCATCTCCCGCCTGAAGATCATGAGCCGCCTCGACATCGCCGAGCGGCGCAAGCCGCAGGACGGTCGCGCGCGCCTCACCATCGACAACGAGCAGGTCGACGCCCGTGTGTCGGTGCTGCCGTCGCTGTACGGCGAGAAGGTCGTCATCCGCCTGCTCGCGCGCTCAGCCGACCTGAAGTCCCTCAAGGACATCGGGATGGAGGACGCGCAGCTCGAGGAGCTCGTCAACACGCTGCACCAGACGCAGGGCCTGATCCTCATCACCGGGCCGACCGGTTCCGGCAAGACGAGCACGCTCTACGCCGGCATCCACCAGATCCGCTCCCCCGAGCGCAACATCGTCACCCTCGAGGACCCGGTCGAGATCGCGCTGCCCGGCATCGTGCAGGTGCAGATCAACCCCAAGGCCGGCCTGACGTTCACCGGCGGTCTCCGCTCGATCCTGCGGCAGGACCCCGACGTCGTGCTCGTCGGTGAGATCCGGGACAGCGAGACCGCGGCGCTCGCGCTCGAAGCCTCGATGACCGGTCACCTCGTGCTGTCGACGCTGCACACCAACGACGCCGTCGCGGCCGTCACGCGCCTCGTCGAGCTCGGTGTGGACCCGTTCCTCATCGGGTCGTCGCTGTCGCTCGTCATCGCGCAGCGACTCGTGCGCCGTCCGTGCGACGAGTGCTCCTCGCCCGTCTCCCCGACGCCGCGGCAGCTGCAGCTGCTCGGCCTCACCGAGGAAGACCTGATCGGCTCGGCCACGCGCCGCGGCAAGGGCTGCAACGTCTGCGGTCAGACCGGCTACCTCGGCCGCGTCGGCGTCTACGAGGTGCTGCCCGTCACGGCGGCGCTGCGGAAGGTGCTGCTGTCGGACCCGAGCGAGCGGAGCATCGCGGCCGCGGCGCGCGCGGCCGGCCTGCGCTCACTGCGCGCCGGTGCCATCGCCAAGGCCCTGCGCGGCGAGACCACGTTCGAAGAGGTCCTGCGCGCGACGCCCGTCGAGACGCACGAGGAGGGCTCGGCGCGCTGCCCCGCCTGCTCGCTCCGCCTGCACGACGACTGGCTCGCCTGCCCGCGCTGCGGGTGCGACGTCGGCGGTCAGATCTGCCGCGGCTGCGCGCGCTCGCTCGAGGAGGGCTGGCGCGTGTGCCCGACCTGCCGCACCCCCGTCGAGTCGTCGTCCTACAGCGGTCTCTCTGCTCTGGTCGACGTACCGGACGAGGACACCAAGCGGCGCGTGCTGGTCGTCGACGAGGACGACAACGTGGGCGCCTACCTCGCGAAGGCGCTGGCCGACGACCTGCACGTCGACTCGGCCGCGACCGGCGACGCCGCGCTGCGCCTGCTCTCGCTCGAGAGCTACGACGCGGTCGTGCTCGACCTCGCGCTGCCCGACCTGCCCGGTCTCGAGATGGTCCGCATCGTGCGCGAGGACCCGCGCACCGCGACCGTCCCGCTGCTGCTGTTCACCGGCGCCGGCGACGAGCGGCTCGAGCTGGAGGCCCGCACCGCCGGAGCCGACGACTGGCTGCCCAAGCCAGCGCCGCCGGAGGAGCTCATCCGGCGCCTCAACGCCCTGCTCGGCATCCGCTCCTAGCCGACGCGGGACAGGAGCGCGGCGAGCGTGTCGAGCTCGTCGTCGCTGAACTTGCTCGTGAAGTGCTCGTGGACACCGCGCAGGTGCGTGGGTGATGCCTGCCGCAGGCGGTCACGGCCCGCGGGCGTGAGGACGGCGAGGGTGCCGCGCGCATCGCTGGGGCACGCACGCCGTTCGACGAGGCCGTCAGCGGCGAGGCGGTCGACCAGGCGGGTGAGCCCGCTGCGCGACAGCAGCACGGCCGCGGCGAGGTCGCTCATGCGCACCGAGCTGTCGGGCGCCTCGGCCAGCTGCACGAGCACGTCGTAGGACGCGAGGGGCAGGCCTTCGGCGGCTTCGAGCTCGGCCTCGAGCACGCGCGTCGCCGCGGCGTGCGCGCGCAGGAACGACCTCCACGCACGGAGGTCCGCGCGTCGGTCGGACTCGTCGATGCGAAGGTCCAGGGCACCGGCGGGGGACGGCGCGATCGCAGTCACAGCGTGAACCTCGTCTCCGGTCGGGGGCAGGGCGCAGCCGCCCTCGGGGTTCACGACGACACTACGTCGAACCGCGCCGGTGGACCCTTTCGTGACGGCGCCCCTGGCGGGGCAGGGCCGGACGCCCCCCGTAGCCTGGGTCGGTGAGCACTGTTGCGCCGGACCGCGCCGCGATCGACGCCGCACTCGCGACGGTCATCGATCCCGAGATCCGCAAGCCGCTCGTCGAGCTCGGCATGATCAAGGACGTCGTGATCGGTCATGGCGGGGTGAGCGGCCACGTCCTGGTCTCGGTGTGGCTGACCGTGAGCGGCTGCCCGCTGCGCGACAAGATCACCGCCGACGTGACCGCCGCGGTGGGCAGCGTCGCCGGCGTGACCGGCGTCGGCGTCGAGCTCGACGTCATGAGCGAGGAGCAGCGCAAGGAGCTCGGTGTGCGCCTGCGCGGTGGGGCGCCCGCCAAGGAGGTCCCCTTCGCCAAGCCCGGCTCGCTGACGCGCGTCTACGCCGTCGCGTCCGGCAAGGGCGGCGTGGGCAAGTCGTCGGTCACCGTCAACCTCGCCGCGGCGATGGCGGCGCAGGGCCGGCAGGTCGGCGTGCTCGACGCCGACATCTACGGCTTCTCGATCCCCCGCATGCTCGGCGTCACGACCAGGCCGACCATGGTCGAGGGCATGATGATGCCGCCGCAGGCGAACGGCGTGAAGGTCATCTCCATCGGGATGTTCACGCCCGACAACACGCCGGTCGTGTGGCGCGGGCCGATGCTGCACCGCGCGCTGCAGCAGTTCCTCGTCGACGTGTGGTGGGGCGACCTCGACGTCCTGCTCATCGACCTCCCGCCGGGCACCGGCGACGTCGCCATCTCACTCGCGCAGCTCGTCCCGAACAGCGAGATCATCGTCGTCACGACGCCGCAGCTCGCCGCGAGCGAGGTCGCCGAGCGCGCCGGGTCGATCTCGACGCAGACCCATCAGCAGGTCGTGGGCGTCGTGGAGAACATGGCCGGCCTGACCCTGCCGGACGGGACGGTGCTCGACGTGTTCGGCAGCGGCGGGGGTGCGGCGCTGGCCGAGAGCCTCACCGGGCTGCTCGGTCACGACGTGCCGCTGCTCGGCAGCGTGCCGATCAACCCGAAGCTGCGCGAAGGCGGCGACGCCGGCGTCCCGCTCGTGCTGTCCGACCCGGACAGCGATGCCGCGAAGGTGCTGCGCGTGGTGGCCGACCGCCTCGGTGGCCGTCCCCGCGGCCTGGCCGGCATGTCGCTCGGCCTCAGCCCGAAGGGCCGCTAGACCCGGCCGCTCAGGTGATGTCGGAGTCGCTCGTGTAGCTCGACTCCGGCCCCGATGACGCCGCCGGCGCCGACCCGTTCGGCTGCGGCGCGCGCACGGTGCCGTCGCGGCGCGGCGGCTCGCCGGCCCCGCCGTGGGTGTCGTCGTCGAGGTCGTCGGCGAACACGGGGTCAATGATGTGCTTCTGCAGCAGTGCCCTGGGGTGCAGGTCCTGCGGGCGGAGGTCGGCGAACTCCGGGCCCATCTCCTCGCGCAGGTCGCGGGTGGCGTCGTCAGCCATGCGCCGCAGCTTGCGCAGCAGCTGGGCCGCCTCGCGCACCAGGCCCGGCAGCCGGTCCGGACCGACGAGGATCACCGCGATCAGCATGAGGACCGCGAGCTTCTCGATCGAGAGGCCCAGCACGGGTCACATCCTAGGTTTCGGGCGCGCCGTTCCGGCGGCGCTCGGTCAGCCGTTGCTCTTGGGACGTTCGCTCAAGGTGACCTCCGCGGTTTGGGTCTGCCCGTTGCGCACATAGGTGACGGTGACCGTCTGCCCGACCTTGTCACGCCGGATCGCGGTGATGAGGTCCTGGTAGCCGCGGATGGTCGTGCCGTCGACCTTGGTGATGACGTCGCCGACCTTCAGCCCGGCCTTGTCCGCCGGCGAGCCCTGCGTCACGCCGTTGACCTTCGGCCCGCCGCACGGGTCCTGCTGGTCCGCGATCCTGGCGCCCTCGGGCGCGCTGCTGTCGTCGGTCGAGACGCCGAGGAACGCGTGGCTCGCCTCGCCGTCCCGGATGATCTGCTGCGCCACCGGGGCGGCGACGTCGATCGGGATGGCGAAGCCGACACCGATGCTGCCGCCCTCGTCACCGCTGAGGCTTCCGCCGGTGGTCGCGATGGCCGAGTTGATGCCGACCACGGTGCCGCTGCTGTCCACCAGCGCGCCGCCCGAGTTGCCGGGGTTGATCGCCGCGTCGGTCTGGATGGCTCCCGCGTAGGCGGTCTGCGTGGAGGTGTCGGAGCAGCTCGAGCCACCGACGGTGAAGAAGCGCTGCGTCGCGCTGACGATGCCCTCGGTCACGGTGCCGTCGAGGCCGAGCGGCGCGCCGATCGCGACGACGGTGTCGCCGATGTGCAGCGAGTCGCTGTGCCCGAGCGTCGCCGGCTTGAGCGCCGCGGTGGGGCTCACCTTGATCACGGCGAGGTCGTCGAGCGTGTCCGGCTTGCCGACGACGGTCGCGGTGAGCGCATCGGCCGACGTGCCGCCGTTCGGGATGACCTTCAGCGACGCGGAGCCGGCGGGCGCGTCGACGAAGTCGGCGACGACGTGGTCGTTGGTGAGGATGTAGCCGTCGGCGCTGATGACGACGCCCGAGCCGGTGCCCTCGGCGGTGTCCGTCTTCTCCTGGATCGTCACGACGCTCGGCAGCACCTGCGCGGCGATCGCGGCGACACCCGTCAGCGGCCCGGCGCTGGCCGACGCCTGCGGGATCTCGATCTTCGGGTTCGCCACCGTGCCGACGCTCGCGCTGCCCTTGTCACCGTCGTCCTTGTGGTCGGCGATGGCGACGACGCCGCCGCCGAGGACCGCGCCGAGGAGGCCGGCGATGAGACCGATGACGGTGACGGACCGGGGCGTGCCGGTGCGGTGCACCGGCGGGTGCCCACCGCCCGTGGTGAGCACCTCGGTGGCGCGCGGGCCCGCTCCCTCGGGCACCGGTGGGGCGTCGGCCGCGGGCGGTTCCGTCCACCACGGCGCGGGCGGCTGCTGCGGCTCTCCGTAGGGCGGGGGCTCGGCGGTCACCTGTCGATCCTCACCGGTCGCGCGGACCGGGTCCAGCGCAGGGCGGTCAGCGCGCGAACGGCGACGGGTCCGTCGCCGGGAGCGACGCCCGGGTGCGCGGCAGGGGCGCAGCGGTGGGCGGCGCGGAGTACGAGGTGAGCATCGGATCGACGACCCGGCCCCCGCCTCCGCCGACGGGACCGGCACCGCGCAGCGCCATGCCGATGGCGAGACCGCCCGCGAGCAGCCCGACGCCGGCGATGCCGGCGACCAGGGGCCGCTTCACCGAGCGCGCCGGGGCTGCGTGGGCCGACGCACCGACGAAGGAGTGCGCGGGGAACAGGCCGCCGAACGTCGGCGCAGTCGACACCGGCGGCGGCGTCACGGTGACGGCCGGCCGCATCTCGAGCAGCCGGCTCATGAGGTCGGCGGGGGTGGACGGGGTGCTCAGCTCGGCGAGGTGCGCCTTGAGGCGCCGCTGCTCCTCCACCTCGGCCCGGCACGACGGGCACACGGAGACGTGGCCGAGCGCGCGGTCGCGGGCCCAGCCGGACAGCCGGCCGTCGACCAGCGCGGTCGTGGCCGCGCCCAGGTGCGGGCCGGGCTCCGTGGAGCGGAGGGCGAGGCTCGATCGGGGTCGGGGGTTGCTCACGCAGCCCCCGCGGGGACGGGCCGGACGCGCGGGCGCGCCGACGGGCCGGACGGGACCGTCGCCGGGCGCGGCGCGCGGTGCGCGAGCGCCTCGCGCAGCTGCGAGCGGCCGCGGTGGATGCGGCTGCGGACGGTGCCGAGCTTGATGCCGAGCGTGGCGGCGATCTCCTCGTAGGAGAGCTGCTCGAGGTCGCAGAGGACCACGGCGGCGCGGAACTCCGGGGCGAGCGCCATCAGGGCCGTCTCGATGTCGCCCTCGAGGCCGGCGTCGGCGACGGCCTGCTCCGGCGAGGGCCCGCGGGAGACGACCCGCTCGGCGTCCTCGGGCAGCGCCTCGAACCGGATGCGCTGGGCGCGGCGGACCCGGTCCAGGAAGAGGTTGGTGGTGATGCGGTGGAGCCAGCCCTCGAAGGTGCCCGGGGTGTAGTCCGACAGCGAGCGGAACACCCGCACGAACACGTCCTGGGTGAGGTCCTCGGCGTCGTGCCGGTTGCCGGTGAGGCGGTAGGCGAGCCGGTACACGCGGGCGCTGTGGGTGCGCACGACCTCGTCCCAGGTCGGCGGCACCCAGGGCTCGATCTGGCCCGCTCGCAGGCTCGCGGCGCCGGCCCCCGCCTGCTCCGCCATGCCCGCTCCCGCCGCCGTGCCCGCCGCTTCCGTGTCCGTGCTCATGCACTGACCATCGCTTCGACAACGCCCCGCGGTTCAGTCCGGTTCCCGTCCCACAGGAAGGTCACAGCGCCACCTGTGGGCCCCACGGGTGACGCCTGTGATCCGTGGGATGGCGGGCACATCTCTAGGGTGATCTCCGTGACTCCGCTGCCGACCGACCCGCTCGGGTGGGCCGAGGGCTGGCTGCCCGAGGACGACGCGCTGCGCGCGGCCCGGGCCCGGGCCGCCGAGCTCGGCGTCCAGACGGTCGACCCGCTCACCGGCGCAGCCCTGCGGTTCCTCGCCGGGGTCACCAACGCCAAGGCGGTCGCCGAGGTCGGCACCGGCACCGGCATCTCCGGGCTGTGGCTGCTGCGCGGCATGGCCGAGGACGGCATCCTCACCTCGATCGACGCCGAGTCCGAGCACCAGCGGCTCGCCCGCGAGGTCTTCAGCGAGGCCGGCGTGCCCGCCGCCCGGGCCCGGCTCATCGTCGGTCGGGCGCTCGAGGTCCTCCCCCGCCTGGCCGACGGTGCCTACGACCTCGTGCACGCCGACGCCGACCCGGCCGACGTGCCCGACCTGCTGCCCGAGATGGTCCGCACCGTGCGGGTGGGCGGGGTCGTCGCCTTCTCGCACGCGATGAACGGCGGACGGGTGGCCGACCCGGCCGCGCGCGACGCCGCGACGCTGGCGCTGCGGGAGGCGGGCCGCCTGGTGCGCGAGCGCGACGACCTGCTCGGCGTGCTGCTGCCCATCGGCGACGGCATCGTCGCCGCCGTCCGGCGCGCGCCCGCCGCCGCGTCCGAGTAGCCGCTACCAGCCGCGCAGGTCGACCTCGAGCCGGTCGAGGACCTTCGCGTCCGGCCCGTCGCCGTCGACGAGGAAGAGCGCCTCGTGCTGGCTCATCGTCGGATCGACGTGCGCCGGCACCACGCGCACCAGGTCGCCGACCGCGACCGGTGACGGCGCGCCCTGCTCGGGGACGTTGCCCATGGTCGTGTGCTCGTCGCTGACCAGCCAGACCGGGTGGCCCTCGACCGTCGGGTTGCCGTGGTCCATGCCGAGCGCCTTGAGGCCGACGTCGACGACCGCCCAGCCGCCCGGGTGGGTGGACACGACCGCGCCGAGCACGAACAGCGCCTGCCGGAACGGCAGCCCGAGCTTGGCGTAGTAGGTGTCCATCAGCAGGTAGGAGCCGGCCTGCACCTCGGTGGCCAGGCCGAGCGCCGCGTGCTCGCGGTAGGTGCCGGTGCCGCCCGCGGAGATGAGCTCGCCGCCGACGGCCTCGTGCGCGTCGCGCAGCCCCTGCATCGCGGCCCCGACGAGGGAGGCGCGCTCCCCCGCCTCCTCGACGATCATCAGGTGGCCCTCGTAGCCCATGACGCCACGGACCTCGAGGCCCTTCGCCCGCGCCAGCGCGGCCAGCTCACCGCAGACCTCGGGCGGTGCGCCGCAGCGCGGCAGCCCCACGTTCACGTCGATGACGACCTCGCGCACACCGCCGGCGGCCGCGGCGAGGATCGTCTCGGGCGAGTCGACGGCGAGCGACACGCGCGCGCCCGCCTCGACCAGCGCGCCGACGCGCTTCGCACCGGCGAGCAGGATCTCGTTGGAGAGCAGCACGTCCTGCGCGAGGCCGGCCCGGTGCAGGCCCTCGGCCTCGCGGACGGTCTGCGCGGTGAAGCCCGGGTGCCCCGCCTCGCGCTGCAGGCGAGCGAGCCCGGTCGACTTGTGCGCCTTGACGTGCGGGCGGCAGGCGGCGCCCGGCAACGCCGCGGCCATCGTCGCGATGTTCGCCTCGAGAGCGGACTTCTCGACGATCAGGGCGGGCGTGGGCAGGTCGGCGACGGTCGTCACGTCGCCGATCCTCCCAGGGACAGGCGCTCGGTCAGCCGCGGGGTCAGCCGCCGGCGACCGCGGAGAGCTGCTTGCCCAGGTCGGATGCTTCCTCGGCGTTGAGCTCGACCACCAGGCGGCCACCGCCCTCGAGCGGCACGCGCATGACGATGCCGCGGCCCTCCTTCGTGACCTCGAGCGGGCCGTCGCCCGTTCGCGGCTTCATGGCCGCCATGCCGTGCCTCCTAGGGGTCACCGAAGGTGGTTCCGATCCCGGTACCGATCTGGGGACAAGTGTCCCATGCCGCGCCGCATGGCCGTCCGGTGATCCACCGGGTCCGCGTGAGCGGGTCAGTGCGCGCGGGTGGGGACCCAGGCGGCGAAGCGGCGCAGGGAGCGGGCAAGCCCCGCCCGGAACAGGGGGCGGACGAGGGGCCAGCCGGCCCGCCCGAGTGCTCCGAGCGGCAGGTCGAGGTCCTCGGACCAGGTGAACCGGGAGCGGTCGGGCCCGAGCGGGTCCACGCGGAACTCCCCCGTGCCGCGCACGACCCGTCCGGTGTGGAGCACCGCGCAGGCCCGGGGCGGGTCCCAGGCGGTGATGGTCATGGTGTCGACGAAGCCCGCCCGGCCGAGGCCGGTGCGGGCCGCGATGGTGGACCCGACGCCGGCGCCGTCGCCGCCGGTCACGGTGACCGTGGTGCCGAGGATCCACTCGGCCTGGCCGGCCCAGTCGGTGATGGCGGCCCAGGTGCGCTCGGCCGGGGCGTCGACGTCGACCGAGAGCGAGAGGTGCTCCGGCACCGGCGTCAGGCCTCGGTGGGGGGCGGCGGGGTGCCGAACCCGGGAGCCGGCTCGGCCGGGTCCCAGGCCGGGGCCGGCGCGGCGACCGCGACATCGCGGTCGCGGTCGAGGTCGGCCAGGTCGCCACCCAGGTGCCGGATCAACGCGTCGCGCCGCGCGAGCTGATCAGCGACCCGGTCGACGAACGCGTCCACCTCCGCCATGCGGTAGCCGCGGGCGGCCAGGCCGAACCGCAGGCGGGGCAGGTCGTCGGCGGTGATCGTGCCGTCGGGCAGGCCGTCGTCACCGGCGTCGACGGTGGGGTCGGGAGCGGTGCCCGCCCGGCCGACGATCACGGCCGCGAGGCCGGCGAGGACGGCACCGGCGAGGACGACCTCGCCGAGCAGCGCGTAGGGAACAGACATCGCAGGCATCGTTGCATGCGAGGCTGCGCAGGTGCCGGACGCCCCACCGCGTGACCAGGACGTGCTGCGCCTCGGGCGCCGCTCGTTCGCGCCGGACGAGCTCCTCGTGATGGCGATCGTGAACCGCACGCCGGACTCGTTCTACGACAAGGGCGCCACGTGGGCGGAGGGGGCGGCGCACGAGGCGGTCGACCGCGCGGTGGACGAGGGGGCGGCGATCGTCGACATCGGCGGGGTGAAGGCCGGGCCCGGCGACGAGGTCGACCCCGCCGAGGAGGTGCGCCGCACCGCGACGTTCGTCGCCGCCGTCCGCGCCCGTCACCCGGACGTGGTGATCAGCGTCGACACCTGGCGGGCCGAGGTCGGCCGCGTCGTCGCCGGCGAGGGCGCCGACCTGCTCAACGACACGTGGGGCGGCTGGGACCCCGGGCTCGCGGAGGTCGCGGCGGAGCACGACCTCGCGATCGTGTGCGCGCACGCGGGCCGGCTGCCACCGCGCACGCGGCCGCACCGCATCACCTACGACGACGTGATGGCCGACGTGCTCGACGTGGTGACCGGCCTGGCCGAGCGCGCGGTGTCGCTCGGCGTCGCGCGCGACCGCATCCTGATCGACCCGGCGCACGACTTCGGCAAGAACAGCCGGCACTCGCTCGAGCTCACCCGCCGGCTGCCCGAGATGGTGGAGACCGGCTGGCCGGTGCTCCTCGCGGCATCACGCAAGGACTTCGTCGGCGAGGTGCTCGACCTGCCGCCCGACGACCGCCTCGAGGGCACGCTCGCCGTGACCGCGCTGTCGGCCTGGTTCGGCGCGCGCGTCTTCCGGGCCCACGACGTGCGCGCGACGCGACGCGCGCTCGACACGGTGTCCGCGGTCCGGGGCGACCGCGACCTCAAGGTCGCCCGCCGGGGGTTGGCCTGAGCGTCAGCTCCAGGCGTCGCCCCACTTGACAGCCCGCGCGCGCTTGTAGGCCTCGCCCGTGCTCTTCGGGACCTTCACGTCGTGCAGCGCGCCGTCGACGTCGCACGTGCGCAGCGTGACGAGCTTCGTCGCGTAGCGCGGGTGCCGCAGCACCCGCGCCACCGGGCGCGTCACCGGCAGGCGGCTCGCGGCGACGTAGGCGAGCTTCTCGTCCTCGTGCCCGAGCACGCCCTCCTTCGCGCTGCGGTGCTGCGCGCTGCGCACGACGCGCACCGCGCTGTGGCACCAGTCGCCCCCGGCCATCGGGCAGGCGTCGTCGTGCGGGCAGGGCGCGGCGATCGTCGCGCCGGCCGCGATGAGCCGCGAGCGGATCTCGCGGATCAACGCGAAGCCCGCCGGCGTGCCCGGCTCGATGATGAGCAGCACCTCACGGGTGGCGGCCCAGAGACGATCGACCGCGGCATCGACGTCGGCGCGACCGAGCTCGTCCAGGCAGTACGCGGCGGTCACGAGGTCCGCGGGCGGGACCACGGCGCTGCGCAGGTCACCGGCCCGCCACTCTGCCTGCGGCACAGCCGCTTGCCCGAGCGCCCGGGCCGCGGCGTCCGGCTCGAGGCACGTGAGCGCGGCCGCGGGCCAGCGGTCGAGGAGCGCTGTCGCGGTGGCTCCCGTGCCGCTGCCGACGTCGACGGCGTGCGCCGGAGCCCAGCCCTCGGGGAGGGCGGTGGCGGTCCACGCGAGCGCCTGGGCGGCCGCGGCCTGCGTGGCCGGGGCGCGCGTCACCGCGTAGGCCTTCCAGCCCGCGTCGGTCGTCGGCGACCCCTCCCCTGCGCGGTAGCCGGCCGAGAGTCGCGCGGCGTCCCGGCGCGTGCTCAGGGCTCCGCCTCGAGCAGCTCCTCCGCGTCCGGGTGCGCCAGCGGCAGCGCGGCCAGCAGCGTCTCGACCGAGTCGAGCGCCTCCTCGGCGCTGCGCGCCCACACGAGCCGGTCGACCGCGGCCTGCCGGACCAGCCCCCGCTGCACCATCGTCGTGGCCTGCAGCCGCAGCCCGGCGTAGTGGTCGTCGGGGTCGACCACGACGAGCGGCTTCGTGTGGAAGCCGAGCACGGAACCGACCCAGATCTCGACGAGCTCCTCGAGCGTGCCGATGCCGCCGGGCAACGCGATGAACGCGTCGCTGCGCCGCTCCATCTCGCCCTTGCGGATGCGCATGTCGTCGACGACCACGAGGTCGTCGGCCTCGATGTCGCCGACCTCGAGCTTGAGCAGCAGCTCGGGGATCACCCCCGTGGTGTGCGCGCCACCCGCGCGGGCCGCGCGCGCGACCGCGCCCATCGCGGAGATCGAGCCCCCACCCGACACCAGCGAGTGACCGCGACGGGCGATCTCGGCGCCGACCAGCGCGGCGAGCTCGACGTACTCGGGCGGGGCGCTCTGCGAGGAGGCGCAGTAGACGCAGATCGCGGCCATGTCAGCCGGTCAGGAGTAGAAGCGGTGCGTGGGATCGCGCTCGGCCCGCTGCTCGTCGGCGGCGTTGATGATGCGCACGACCTCGTCGACGTCGTCGGTGACGTGCAGCAGGTCGATGTCGCCCGGCGAGATCATCCCGTGGGTGACGGCGGTGTCCTGCAGCCAGGTGACGAGCCCGCCCCAGTACGTGGAGCCGAGCAGCACCACCGGGAACTCGTTGACCTTGTGGGTCTGCACGAGCACGAGCGCCTCGAAGAGCTCGTCGAGCGTGCCGTAGCCGCCGGGCAGGATCACGAACGCCTGCGCGTACTTGACGAACATCGTCTTGCGCGCGAAGAAGTAGCGGAACTCGATGCCGACGTCGACCCAGTCGTTGAGCTTCTGCTCGAAGGGCAGCTCGATGCCGAGCCCGATCGACACCCCGCCGGCCTCGCTGGTGCCGCGGTTGACGGCCTCCATCGCGCCGGGCCCGCCCCCGGTGATGACGGCCCAGCCGGCGTGCGCGAGCGCGGCGCCGAGCTGCTGACCGACCGTGTAGACCGGGTCGTCCGGTGGAGTGCGCGCGGAGCCGAACACGCTCACCGCCCGGCCGAGCTCGGCGAGCAGGCCGAAGCCCTCGACGAACTCGGACTGGATCCGCAGCACGCGCCACGGGTCCGTGTGCACCCAGTCGGCCGGGCCGCGGCTGTCGAGCAGGCGCTGGTCGGTCGTCGACTGCGTCTCCACCGCCGCCTCGCGGCGGAGGCGGACGGGTCCGCGGTGCTTCTCGGCGGGCCGGTCGGTCACCCCGCAACCGTAGGCGACCCCTCGAGCGGCGCTACGCGGCGGCGACCTCCTTGACCAAGGTGTCGCAGAACGCGGGCAGGTCGTCGGGCTTGCGGCTCGACACGATCACGCCGGGACCCTCACGGTCCACGTGCACCTCTTCGTCGACCCAGCTGCCGCCGGCGTTGCGGATGTCGGTCTGCAGGCTGGGCCAGCTGGTGAGGGTGCGGCCCTCGACCACTCCCGCCTCGACGAGCGTCCACGGGCCGTGGCAGATCACCGCGATCGGCTTGCCCGCGCTCGCCAGGTCGCGCACGAAGCCGACCGCTTCGTCCTTCATCCGCAGCTGGTCCGGGTTCGCCACCCCACCGGGCAGCACGAGCGCGTCGAAGGTGTCCGCGGCCGCATCGGACACGGACAGGTCGACCTTCTTGACCGCGGCCTTGTCGAGGTGGTCGAAGGTCTGCACGTCGCCCGTGTCGGGCGCGACGAGGACCGGCGTGCCACCGGCGGCCTTCACCGCGTCCCAGGGCTGTTCGAGCTCGACCCGCTCGACGCCTTCGTTCGCGACGAGGAAGGCGATGCGTCGTCCGGAGAGGTTCGTCGTCATGACACGCACCGTTCCCCGACCGTTCCCGCGCGACACAGGGAGCCTCCGACGGGCCGTCGTAGTTTGGAGAGGTGACGACGAGCACCGCGCCCAACTGGTTGCACCTGGAGGGCGCCGCCAACGTGCGCGATGTCGGCGGCCTGCCGCTGCGCGACGGTGGTGTGGTCCGTGAGCGCGTGCTGATCCGCTCGGACAACCTGCAGGGGCTCACGCCGGCGGACATCGCCACGCTCGAGGACCTCGGGGTGCGCGAGATCGTCGACCTGCGCCACGGCAAGGAGGTCGAGAAGGAGGGCCCCGGCCCGCTCGTCGCGGCCGGCCTGCGTCACCACCACCTGTCCGTCGTTCCCGAGGTCGGCGAGAACACCGACATGGACGCCGAGAAGGTGCTCGCGCTGCGCAAGGAGCGCTGGGAGCAGGGCCCGGTGAGCGTGTACCAGGGCTACCTGCAGGACGGCACCGATGCGATCGTCGGCGCGGTGCGCGTCATCGCGACGACCGAAGGCGCGGCGATCGCGCACTGCGCCGCGGGCAAGGACCGCACGGGCACGGTGGTCGCGCTCATCCTCGACGCCGTCGGGGTCGAGCGGGCCGCCGTGGTCGCCGACTACGCCGCTTCGTCGGAGGCCATCGACGGGGTGCTGCGCCGCCTCACCGGCTCCGACACCTACGCCAAGGACCTCGAGAAGACCGATCGCGACGTGCACCTGTCGAAGCCGGAGACGATGGAAGGCCTGCTCCGCTGGCTCGACGACACGTGGGGTGGGGCCGCCGGCTGGCTCACGGCGCACGGGCTCACGGAAGACGAGCTCGCCGCCCTGCGCGCGCGCCTGACCTAACCGGCCAGGAACCTCCGCATCACGGCCTCGGCCTCGCCGATGCGGGTGGTCAGCACCGACTCGTCGCGGGTGTGCGCGAGGTTCGGGTCGCCAGGTCCGAAGTTCAGCGCGGGCACGCCCATCGCCGCGAACCGGCTGACGTCGGTCCAGCCGAGCTTCGCGACCGGGGGCCGGCCGACGGCCGCGAGGAACTGTTGCGCCACAGCCGTTCCGAGGCCCGGCAGCGCGCCCGGCGCGCTGTCGACGACGGTCACCTCGTGCGGCGCGAGCACCTCGCGCAGGTGATCTGCGGCCTGCTGCTCGTCGCGGTCGGGTGCGAAGCGGAAGTTGACGGTGATCGTGCAGCTGTCGGGCACGACGTTGCCGGCGATGCCGCCCTCGATGCGCACGGCCTGCAGCCCCTCGCGGTACTCGCAGCCGTCGATCACCACCCGGCGGGCGGCGTAGGCGGCGAGCTGCTCCAGCACCGCACCCGCCTTGTGCACCGCGTTCTCACCCAGCCACGAACGGGCCGAGTGCGCGCGCCGACCTGTCGTCGTGACGGTGGCCCGCATCGTCCCCTGGCAGCCGGCTTCGACGGCGCCGTCGGTGGGTTCCATGAGGACGGCGAGGTCAGCCGCGAGCCAGCCGGGGTTCGTGCGCTGCAGCCGGAGCAGGCCGTTGCGGGCGGCCTCCACCTCTTCGGCGTCGTACCAGACGTAGGTCAGGTCCTGCCGCTGCGCGAGCACCGAATCGGTCGCGAGGCGCAGCATCACCGCGAGCGCGGCCTTCATGTCACTGCTGCCGCAGCCGTAGAGGCGGTCGCCCTCGATGTGGCTCGGCACGTTGTCCGCGATCGGCACGGTGTCGAGGTGGCCGGCGATGAGGACACGCCGGTCGTGGCCGTGCGCGGTGCGCGCGAGCACCGCGTCCCCGTCACGGAGCAGCTCGAGGTGCGGCGCGTGCCGTCGCAGCGCGGACTCCACGAGGTCGGCCAGCGCCTTCTCGTCGCCGCTCTCGCTGGGGACGTCGACCAGCGCGGCCGTCAAGGCGACGGGGTCGGCCGCCAGATCGAGCGGCCGGAGGTCGAGCGCCATCCCTGCGTCAGACGGACGAACCGTGCGAGCGGAGCACGTCGTTGAGCTGCGCCTTGTCGTGCCGCTGGCCCTCCTCGAGCCGCTTGATGACGAGCACGCACGTGAGACCGAAGGTGCCCCCGGCGAACTCGCGCGGACGGGTCGCGCTGATCGCCACCGACCACGGCGGCACGTGACCGCGCGAGATCTCGTGGCCCGTCTCCGCGTCGATGACGGGGATCGACGGGTTGAGCACGACCCCGGCACCGACGACGGCGCCCTCACCGACGCGCGCGCCCTCGACGATCATCGCGCGGCTGCCGATCATCGCCTCGTCCTCGATGACGACGGGCACCGCGTTCGGCGGCTCGAGCACGCCGCCGATGCCGACACCGCCGGAGAGGTGGACGTTCCGGCCGATCTGCGCGCACGACCCGACGGTCGCCCACGTGTCGACCATGGTCCCGGCGCCGACGTAGCCGCCGATGTTGACGAAGGAGGGCATGAGCACCGCGCCGGGCTCCACGTGCGCGCCCCACCGCACGATCGCTCCGGGAACGACCCGCACGCCCGGGACGCTCGTCTTCAGCGGCACCTTGTCGTGGTAGCGGAAGCCGCCCGCGGACGACTCCTCCATCTCGAGCACCTTGAACGCGAGCAGGATCGCCCGCTTGGCGCGTTCGTCCACCACGACGTCACCGCTCGCGGGATCGATCTGCGCGACCCGCACCGCACCGCTGTCGATCAGATCGACCGCCGCGAGGACGTCCTTCTTCGCGTCGCTGGCCGGCCCGACCTCGTCGCGCCGGTCCCAGATCTCGTCGATCACCGCATCGATGTGGCTGTCGATCGCGCTGCTGTGTTCGCCCACGGGTGAAACCTACTGATCGCGCGCACTGAGTCACTGAGGCGATGGCTTCCGCGGCCTGGATAGGTTCAGGGCCATGGCCTCCCCCGCGATCGTGACCGAGGGCCTCGTCAAGACCTTCAAGGGCCGCCGGGGCGACGTGCGGGCGCTCGACGGCGTCGACATCGTGGTCGAGGAAGGCACGGTCCTCGGGCTGCTCGGACCGAACGGCGCGGGCAAGACGACCGCCGTCCGCGTGCTGACCACGCTGCTCAAGCCGGACGCGGGCACGGCGCGGGTCGCCGGCATCGACGTCGTGGCCGACCCGGAGGCGGTGCGCCGCTCCATCGGGCTCGCCGGGCAGTACGCCGCGGTCGACGAGAACCTCACCGGCCGCGAGAACCTCGAGCTCGTCGGCCGCCTCAACCACCTGCCGTGGGCCGACTGCCGCACCCGGGCGGACGAGCTGCTGGACCGCTTCGCGCTCGCCGACGCGGGGCAGCGCCAGGTGAAGACCTACTCGGGCGGCATGCGACGCCGGCTCGACCTCGCCGCGGCGCTCGTGTCGAGGCCACCGATCCTGTTCCTGGACGAGCCGACGACGGGCCTCGACCCGCGCAGCCGCAACGACCTCTGGGAGGTGATCGAGCAGCTCGTCGCCGACGGCACGACGCTGCTGCTCACCACGCAGTACCTCGAGGAGGCCGACCGCCTGGCCGACCGCATCAGCGTCGTCGACCACGGCCGCGTCATCGCCGAGGGCACGAGCCAGGAGCTGAAGGACACGCTCGGCGGCGGCTACATCGACATCACGTTCGCCGACCCGACGAAGGCGAAGCGCGCAGCGAAGCTGCTCCTCGACGCGGGAGACGGCGACGCCGTGCTCGACGAGCTGACGGTGCGGGTCCCCGCCGGCCAGGGCCCCGCGGTCCTGACCGAGGTCGTCCGGCGGCTCGACGCCGGGCGGTTGCGGCCCACCGGGATCGACCTGCACGAACCGAGCCTCGACGACGTGTTCCTCTCGCTCACCGGCCACAGCGCCGAGGAGGAGCTCGACGATCCTGACGGCGCACCGGCCGGTCGCGGACGGAGGACGTCGTGAGCCTCCCGTGGGTCGTCAGCGACTCGCTCGCGATGACGCGGCGCAACCTCATCCGCCTCGTCCGTTCGCCCGAGCTGATCGCGTTCACGTTCGCGCAGCCGATCATGTTCGTGCTGCTCTTCCGCTACGTCTTCGGCGGTGCCATCCCGCTGCGCGGCATCAACTACGTGAACTTCCTGATCCCGGGGGTCGCCGCGCAGACCGCGATCTTCGGCGCGACGAACACCGCCATCGGCCTCGCGATGGACATGCAGGCGGGGTTCGTGGACCGGTTGCGCTCGCTGCCGATGGCCCGCTCCGCCGTGCTCGTCGGGCGCTTCGCCGCGGACCTGGTCCGCAACGTGTTCGTCGTCGCGATCATGTTCGGCGTCGGCTACGCAGTCGGGTTCCGGCCCGACGGCGGGATCGGCGTCGCCGTCGGGTTCTTGATGATCCTGCTGTTCACGCTGTCGCTCTCCTGCGTGATGGCCGTCATCGGACTGTCCGTCCCGGACTCGGAGTCGGCTCAGGCCGTCATCTTCCCCGTCGTCTTCCCGTTCACGTTCGCCTCGAGCGCCTTCGTCCCACCGTCGTCGATGCCCGGCTGGCTGCAGGTGTTCTCCGTGCACCAGCCCATCACGGTCGTCATCGACGCGGTGCGCTCGCTCGTGCTCGGTCCGGTCTCCCCCGCGGTGCGCCACCAGCTCTTCCACGACGCGTCGACGGTCTCGCTCGTGCTGCAGTCGCTCGCCTGGATCGCCGGCATCGCGCTCGTGTTCGGCTGGCTGTCCGTGCGCAAGTACCGCCGCATCACCTGACCGGCATGCGACGCGCGGCGGCTCTGCTGCTCATCACGGCGGCCGCCGCGTGCTCCTCGAGCCCGCCGGCGGTCGTCCCGCCCGTCGGCTCCACCGCTGCTCGGATCAGCCCGCCGAGCTCGACCGCAGCACCGTCGCCGATCGCCGCGGCGCCGCCGACGAGCGAGAAGCCGCGCGCGACACCGACACCGACGCCCACACCGGCGGCGACCGGACTCGTCGACGTCGCCGCGCTCGCACCGGCGCTCGCCGCTCCTCCGCGAACGTCGACGGTCGCCTGCAACGCCCCGGCACCCCCGAAGGCGGTGCACCTGACGGTCGACGGGTACGCCCGCACCGCGCTCACCGTGGCGCCCACGGGTCACGTACGCGTCCCGCTCGTCATCGCGCTGCACGGCTACGACCAGCAGGCAAGCTACTTCGCGGACTACACGCACCTGCTCACCGCCGGACCGCACGTCGGTGCGATGGTCGTCGTGCCGCAGGGGCTGGGCGATCCCTCGGGCTGGAACATCCCCGACTCACCCGAGGTCGGGCCGAGCGACGTCCGCTTCCTGACAGCGCTCATCACGCGGCTGGTGCAGACGACGTGCGCCGATCCGGACCGGGTCGTGCTCGCCGGGCTGTCGGACGGCAGCGACATGGCGGTCACCGCCGCGTGCGCCCTGCCCGACCTCGTCGACGGTGTGCTCCTCGTCGCCGCGTCCACCGGTCCTTCGCCGTCGTGCCACCCGCAGCACGTCGTGCAGATCCACGGCACCGCCGATCCGATCGACGCCTACACCGGGCGTCCGAAGGACCTCCGCCGCGGGTTCGGCTCGGTGAAGGCCGCGGGCGCCGAGCGGGCGTTCACCCTGTGGTCGCAGCTCGACGGCTGCCCGTCGCACGTGGTGCGGACGCAACGCGACCTGCGCGCGTTCGTCGCGCAGCACTGCGCACACGGGTCGGTCCTGCTCATCGCGGTGCAGGGAGGTGGCCACACGTGGCCCGGCGCACCGCTACGGCCGGAGCTCGGCCCGACGACGACCTCGCTGGACACGGCCCAGCTGCTCGACCTCGTGCTGGCCGCGATCTCCCTGTCGCCCCGCTGAGGTCGATGGCACGCTCGGTGGCATGACGGTTCCGGTCGACCTCGCCGCCGCGCTCTCGACGTTCGACGACACGTGGTCGCCGCGCGTCGTCGCCCGGCTCAACGACTACGAGGTCAAGGTCGTGAAGCTCGACGGCGAGTTCGTGTGGCACGCGCACGACGACACCGACGAGCTGTTCCTCGTGATCGACGGAGCGCTGACGCTGCAGATGCGCGACGGCAACGTCGAGCTCGGACCCGGCCAGCTCTACGTCGTGCCGAAGGGCGTCGAGCACTGCCCGCTCGCCGACGGCACCGTGCACTGCGTGCTCATCGAGCCGACCGGTGTCGTCAACACCGGCTACAGCGACGCCACCGAGCTGACGAAGGCCCCCACCTACGAGCTCCTCCCCGACTGACGTGGTCGACGGCCGAGCTCCTCGATCGAGTCGCGATCAGAGGAGGGCGAGGCGGGTGACGGCGGCGTCGATGCGCTCGTCGGTCGCGGTCAGCGCGACGCGCACGTGCCGCTGCCCGGCCGGGCCGTAGAACTCGCCGGGGGCGACGAGGATCCCCTGCTCGGCGAGCATCGCGACGGTGTCCCAGCAGTCCTCGCCGCGCGTCGACCACAGGTACAGGCCCGCCGAGGAGTGATCGACCTCGAACCCGGCCGCGCGCAGCGCCGGACGCAACCGGTCGCGGCGCGCGAGATAGCGCAGCCGGACCTGCTCGACGTGCTCCTCGTCGTCGAACGCCGCGACGCCTGCGGCCTGCACCGGCTCCGGCACGATCAGGCCCGCGTGCTTGCTCGCCTCGAGCAGGCCGGCGACGAGCTCGGGATCACCGGCGACCACTCCCAGCCGGTAGCCCGCGGCGCTCGACCGCTTGGACAGCGAGTGCACGGCGAGCACGTTCGCCAGCGAACCGCCGCGCACGAGCGGGTCGAGCGCGCTGACCGGCGTCTCGTCGTAGCCGAGGTCGAGGTAGCACTCGTCGCTCGCGACGACGGCGCCGATGCCGCGCGCCCAGCGCACGATGCGCGCCTGCTCGTCGTGCGGGCTCACGCGGCCGGTCGGGTTGGAGGGCGAGTTCATCCAGACGAGGCGCACGTCGTCGCGCGGCGCGGTGACCACTTCGCAGCCGGCCAGCTGCGCACCCACCGCGTAGGTCGGGTACGCGAGGCTCGGGATCAGCACGGCGTCGCCCGGACCGAGACCGAGCAGCGTCGGCAGCAGCGCGACGAGCTGCTTGCTGCCGATCGTCGGGAGGATGCCGACGTCCTCAGGCGCGTGGCAGCGGCGGACCAGCCAGCGTCGGATCGCGGCCCGCAGCGCCTCGCTGCCCGTGGTCAGCGGGTAGCCAGGCGCGTTGCTCGCGGCTTCGAGGGCGGCGCGGACGACGTCGGGCGTCGGGTCGACGGGCGTGCCGACCGACAGGTCGACGATGCCGTCCGGGTGGGCGCGCGCGATGTCCGCGTACGGGACGAGCCGGTCCCAGGGGAAGTCAGGCAGGCCGAGCGATCGCGCCTTCATGCGAGCCGGCCGCGGGGGCTCAGTGGCCCTCGTGCTCCTGCGGCGGGAGCGCGGCGACGATCGGGTGGTCGTTGTGGACCAGGCCGACCTTCGAGGCGCCACCGGGCGAGCCCAGCTCGCTGAAGAACTCGGCGTTCGCCTCGGTGTAGCCCTTCCAGGGCTCCGGGACGTCGTCCTCGTAGTAGATGGCCTCGACGGGGCACACCGGCTCGCAGGCGCCGCAGTCGACGCACTCGTCGGGGTGGATGTAGAGCATCCGCTCGCCCTCGTAGATGCAGTCGACGGGGCACTCCTCGATGCACGCCTTGTCCTTGAGGTCGACACAGGGCTCGGCGATCACGTACGTCATCGGGGCGGGTCCTCCGGGGGCGCGCTCGGGCCAGCGGTCTGCTGCTCGCGCAATCGTAGCCAGGCGGCCCCGGACCCCTCCCGGCGGGGCGCGGCCGGGGCGGTCGAAGCCGTTGAACAGGGTCCCCATCGGCGGTCTGGGCCGCCTCCATGAGCGCCGGACGGCCGCTGACTAGGGTCGTCAGCCATGCTGCGGCTCTACGACACGCGCCTGCGCGAGGTCGTCGACATCGTCCCCGTGAAGCCCGGGATCCTGTCGATCTACGCCTGCGGCCCCACGGTCTACAAGCCCCAGCACGTCGGGAACCTGCGCTCGTCGCTGTTCCCCGACCTCATCGGCCGGGTGGCGTCGTGGCACGGGCTCCAGGTCCGCTTCGTGCAGAACATCACAGACGTCGGGCACCTCGACGAGGAGTCCGGCGAGGACAAGATGATCGCGGAGGCGCAGCGTCGCGGCCTGTCCCCGCTGGAGATCGCCCGGGAGATCGAGGCGCTGTTCAAGGCCGACGGCGAGGCGCTGGGCTACCGGCCGGCGATGGCGCACCCGCGCGCGACCGAGTACGTGCCCCAGATGATCGCGATGACCGAGAAGCTCATCGAGCTCGGGCACGCCTACGAGTCCGGTGGCTCGGTCTGGTACGACGCGCGCTCGTTCGACTCCTACGGCGAGGTCTCGAACAACCGCATCGACGAGCTCGACGCGGGCGCGAGCGGGCGGCTGTCGTCCGAGGAGGAGTCGCTCAAGCGCTTCCACGCCGACTGGGCGCTGTGGCGCGGCGTCGGCTTCACCGACGAGGCCGTCACCTTCGACTCGCCCTGGGGCCGGGGCGTCCCGGGCTGGCACATCGAGTGCTCCGCGATGTCGCTCGACCTGCTCGGCGACGCGATCGACATCCACACCGGCGGCATCGACCTGCGCTTCCCGCACCACGAGGACGAGCGCGCGCAGAGCAACCCGGTCGCGGGCAAGGACGTGATCCACCACTGGGTGCACGGCGAGCACCTCTTGTCCGACGGCAAGAAGATGGCGAAGTCGACCGGCAACGTCGTGCTGCTCTCCGACGTCGTCGAGCGCGGCCTCGACCCACTCGCGGTGCGGCTGTTCTTCCTCACCGCGCACTACCGCACGCAGTCGAACCTCACGTGGAAGGCGCTCGAGGACGCCGACAAGCGGCTCCAGGTGCTCCGCCGCAAGGTCGCCGAGTGGGCCGAGTCGCCCAGCGCGCCGGTGGCCGACGCCTACGTCGAGCGCGTCGTCGCCGCGTTCGACGACGACCTCTCGACCCCCGCCGCGCTCGCCGCGCTGTCCGAGCTCGTCCGTGACCCGGCGGTGTCCCCGGGCTCGAAGTTCGAGACCGCCGTCAAGCTGGACCGGCTGTTCGGCCTCGACCTCATGCGCCACGTCGGCCAGCCCCCGCCGGCACTGCCCGCGGGTGCGCGCGAGAAGCTGGCCGAACGCGAGACCGCCCGCGCTGCGAAGGACTTCGCCACCAGCGACCGCCTGCGCGACGAGCTGGCCGCCGTGGGCGTGAAGGTCGCCGACACCCCCGACGGCCAAGCCTGGACGCTGGCCTAGCCCCCGGCGCGGCTCAGGCGGAGGTGGGGGTGCGCGAGAGGCGGGCGGCGTCAACCACGAGCGCGGCCGGGCCCTCCACCAGACGGAGGGTCTCGAGCGCCGCGTCGCCGTAGGCGTCGGAGCGGTCCGAGGACAGCGCGACCACGCCGACGAGCGAGCCGCCGTAGCCGCGCAGCGGCATGGACACGAACGTCGCGAGCTCGGCCTCGTCATCCTCCGCGCCGAGCCGGCCCTCGGGGTCGGCCATGCGCACCTGCAGGTCGGCCGCGGTCAGCCCGCAGACCTCCGCGGAGCGGCTGAGGAACTCGGCGAGGTGCGCCTGCGAGACCGGCCGGCCCGCCGTCGTGTACGCGATGCGCTCCTCGCAGAGCACGACACCGGCGAGCGAGTGGTCGAGCACGCCGGTCAGGACGGACAGCAACGCGGCCACCGTCGCCTCGAACCCGTGCGTCTTCGACGACACCGCCATGACGTCCGCGGCAAGTGAGGTCTGGTACAGCGTGCGCTCGAGGACCTCGCACATCTTCTCGAGCACGTCGCTCTCGGACAGCGTCGAAGGGTCGGCGCGCAGCGCACCGCGCGGCGCCGCCGTCGCGAGCTCCTCGACGGTGGTCGCGAGGTCGTCGGCTTCGAAGTCCTTGGTGAGGTAGCGGTCGGTGCCGGACTTGTTGCCCCAGTAGCGGTCGCCCGCCGCGTCGAGCGCGGTGAGCAGGACGATCGGGATCTCCGCCGTCGCCCAGTCCTCCTTGAGGATGCGCGCGACGACGGTGCCGGGCATGCGCGGCATCTGCACGTCGAGGACGACGACGTCGGGCTGCTCCTGGAACACGGCCTGCACGGCCTGCACGCCGTCGGCCGCCTCGACGACGCGCCAGCCGGCGCCTTCGAGCACGTTGGTGACGATGCGACGCATGGTGGGGCTGTCGTCGGCGATGACTGCGGTGCGCACGGGGGTCGTCACGTTCCTTCCTCTTCCTTGCTACCGGCCGATGAGGCGCCGCACGGTCGCGACGAGCTCGGCCTGGTTGAAGTCACTCTTCAGAAGGTAGGCGTTCGCACCGGCGTCGAGACCTGCCTTGACGTCCTCGGGGGCGCCGCGCGACGTGAGGAGCACGACCGGCACCTGCTCCCAGCCGGCGGTCGCGCGGATGCGGCGCGTCAGCTCGACGCCGTCGAGGCCGGGCATCTCGACGTCACTGACGACCGCGTCGTAGGGGTTGCCGGTGAGCTCCGCGGCGCCCTCGGCACCGTCGACGCAGGTGGTGACGTCGTAGCCCGCGCTGCTGAGCACGACCCGCTCGAGCTCGCGCACGCCGAGGGAGTCCTCGACGACGAGCACCCGCGCGGGGGCGAGCTCGACGTCGTCGTCCACGCGTTGCGTCGGGACGGCCGCCCGCGCGCGCGCAACGCCGTCACCGATCTCCCGCAGGTCGAGCAGGCAGACGACGCTGCCGTCGCCGTCGAGCGTGGCACCGGTGATGCCGGGCAGCCCGCCGGCCGCGGCGAAGAACGGGCCGAGGTCCTTGACGACGACCTCCTGCTCCCCTTCGAGCCGGTCGACGGCCCACACGACGAGCCGGTCGCCGTGGCGCACGACGAGCCCGCTGCGCGAGCCGACGACGTGGCCGGCCGCACCGAGCGAGTCCGCGAGGTTGCGCAGCGGCATCGTGCCGCCGTCGCGCAGCACGACGGGCGTGCCGGCGACGTCGCCGATGTCGGAGTCGCGCAGACCGATGGTCTCGATGACGCTCGTCACCGGGATCGCGTAGCGCTCGCCGCCGGCGCGCGCCAGCAGGCAGTGCAGGACGCCGAGCGAGACGGGCACGGTCAGCGTGACGGTCGTGCCGCGACCGGGCGTGCTGGCGAGCTCGACGGTGCCGCCGAGCCCTTCCACCGCGTGCCGCACGGCGTCGAGGCCGACGCCCCGGCCCGAGCTCTCGGTGACCTCGCTGCGCGTGCTGAACGACGGCGTGAACAGCAGGCCGGTGACGTCGGCGGTGACGGTGAGACCGCGCGCCTCCGCCTCGGCGCGCACGGCGGTCTCGTCGACGCCGCGACCGTCGTCGCGGACCTCGAGCACGACGGTGCTGCCGCTGGAGCGGGCGCTGACGTGGACCGTGGCCTGCTCGGGCTTGCCGGCGGCGCGCCGCTCGAGCGGCGGCTCGCAGCCGTGGTCGACCGCGTTGGTGACGAGGTGCGTCAGCGCCTCGGACACGCCGTCGAGGACGCGCTTGTCGAGCTCGACGTCCGCGCCGTCCAGCAGCAGCCGCACGTCGGAGCCGGCGGCGGTGGCCAGGCGGTGCACGAGTGTCGGGAAGCCGCCGACCAGCTGGCGCAGCGGCACCATCGCGAGCGCGAGCGTGCCGTCGCGAACGCCGGCGACGCGCGCGCGGTGGTCTTCGGCCAGCTCACCGGCGGCCGTCGCGTCACGCGCGAGCTCGTCGCCCGCAGCGCGCAGGTTGGCGAGCGCCGCACGGCCTTCGGGCGGCTCGGGCAAGCCGTCGAGCGCGCGCTCGAGCTCCACGGCGAGGTGCGAGGTCTCGCGGGCGACACCGGCCGCCCGGTCGACGATCTGCTCGTGGTGGCGCGCACCGAGCTCGGCCTCACCGACCGCGTCGATGAGGCCGCCGACCTTGTTGGCGGCGAC
>DASZYF010000110.1:0-38153 GCA_035545535.1 Mycobacteriales bacterium
CAGCCCGTCCCACGCCGCCCGCTGGCTCGCCCGGACCTCCTCGGCGCTCGCCATGGCGCCACCCCCATCCGCCGCGCCTCTCGGGCAGGAGCATGCACCGCCACGGGCGCGCGCGGAGTCTCAGCTGTCTCAAGAGATGTCGGCAGCGCTTGCTCGGCGGCGTCGGTCGCCGTCCGTCACACGGGATGCGCGCACCGGTCCGGCCCGTCGCGAGAACGACATGCGAGGGTGGCGCGGTGGCAGGTCCACCGGCGGGCGAGGTCGCGCTCCTCGTCGTCCTCGGACTTGGCTACGCGGGCGGCCTGACCGCGATGTGGCACAACGCGGCGCGCCGGCAGCCGGCCTGGATCGTGCGCCGTCTCTACCGCACGCAGAGGCCGGTCAACGTTGTCGTGAACGCGCTGAGCGTCTCCGCCTGGGACCCGTCGAGCCCGGGCGGCCGTGGCTCCTTCTACGCCTGGGGGACTGCCACCTACGCGCTGGACGATCCGACGACGATCCGGGTCCGGTTCGAGCCACGGTCCGGTCCGCTCATCGAGCGGTCGGCGACGATCCCGCCGGAGCTCCTTCCCGACAGCCCCGCGATCCGTCACCGCCGCCGGGTCGCGCGCGCTGTCATGGCCGCCTACGCCGTGGCTGCTCTCGGGGCGTTCTCCGTGACCGCGTCGCTGACGGGTGGAACCGCATCCCGGCGCGCGAGGCTCGGGGCGCTCGCGGCCATCGGGGCGTTCCTGGTGGCCTGGCTCATCACGCACCTCACCGTGATCCGCGCCCGCCGCCGGGCAGCGGCCGCGACGAAGGCCGAGGTCCGACCCCACCACGTGCTCGCGTGGACCGGCCTGCTCATCGCGATCTCGGCGGCGCTCGGGGTCGCCTGGCACCTGCAGAACCTCGACACCACGCACCCGATCTCGTGGCCGAGCGCCTTCGTGACCGCGGCGATCTTCACGCTGGTGAGCGCGGCCACGATCGCGCTGTCGCTGCACCACCACAGCTACATCCATCACGCCGACGATCACCGGTCACCTCCGCCGGGCCGATGACCGCCTGGGGGCCCGCCGATCGTCGCGTCCAGCGGCGAAAGATCGCCGCCCACCGCGACCTGCCCGCCGTAGGTCGCGCTCAGCGGCGATAGATCGCCGCCGGTCGCGACCTCGGCGCCCTGACCCGCAGCCCGGCGGTCCAGCAACGGCCCGGTGACCTGCAGGTTCGCAGTGGAGCGGGTGACCGGGATCGAACCGGCATGACCAGCTTGGAAGGCTGGGGCTCTGCCATTGAGCTACACCCGCGAGGGCGGTCTGCGGCCGGTCACTACCCTGATGTGGCCGCAACGCCGGGGCGTAGCGTAGTGGCCAGCGCGCCTGCTTTGGGAGCAGGAGATCGGGAGTTCGAGTCTCCCCGCCCCGACCGCCCGACCATCCGTCCCCTGACCGCCCGATCCGTCGTGCCCGACCAGCAGGAGCCCGAACCACCGTGGACGTCACCACCGAGACCCTCAGCCCGACCCGCGTGCGCCTGTCGATCACGGTGCCGTTCGAGGAGCTCACGCCCAGCATCGACCAGGCGTACAAGAAGATCGCCGGCCAGGTCCGGGTCCCCGGCTTCCGCCCGGGCAAGGTGCCCGCCCGCGTCATCGACCAGCGCGTCGGTCGCGCCGCGGTCCTGTCCGAAGCGCTCGACGGCGCGCTCGGCACCTTCTACACGCAGGCCGTCGAGGACGCGAAGGTTGCCGCGATCTCTCGTCCCGAGGTCGACATCCAGACCTTCAACGACGGCGAGCCGCTCGCGTTCACGGCCGAGGTCGACATCCGTCCCGAGTTCGAGCTGCCGGCCTACGACACGTTCGAGGTCACGGTCGACGACGCCGAGGTCACCGACGAGGACGTGCAGGAGCAGATCGACGCGCTGCGCGAGCGCGGTGCCTCGCTCGTGGTCGTCGACCGCCCGGTCGAGGACGGCGACGTCGTCCGCATCGACCTCAAGACCACCGTCGACGGCGAGGAGGTCGAGGGCGCGCAGGCCACCGGCATCGCGCACGAGGTCGGCGCCGGCGGTCTCATCCCCGGTCTCGACGAAGCGCTCGTCGGCGCGACGGTCGGGGGCGACGTCACCTTCACCACGCCCATCGAGCAGGGCGAGCACACGGGCAAGGAGGCGACCGTCGTCGCCACCGTGCACGAGGTGAAGGGCAAGGAGCTGCCTGAGCTCGACGACGCGTTCGCGGCGGCCCACTCCCAGTTCGAGACCGTCGACGCCCTGCGCGGCGACCTCCGTGAGCGGCTCGAACGGATGAAGAAGCTGCAGCAGGGCATCGAGGCGCGCGACAAGGTCGCCGACCTGCTGCTCGAGAAGACCGACATCCCGCTGCCGGAGACGGTCGTCGAGGCTGAGGTCGGCAACCTCGAGCACGAGGTCGTCCACTCGCTCGGCCACGACGACGCGGCCGTCGCCCGCTACCTGCAGATGGTCGGCAAGACGCGCGAGGAGTGGACGGCGCAGCTGCGCGAGCAGGCCGAGAAGTCGGTCCGCACCCAGCTCGTCCTCGACGCCATCGCCGAGAAGGAGGAGATCGGCGTCTCGCAGGAGGAGCTCTCCGACCAGATCGTGCGCCGCGCGCTGCGCTCCGGGATCTCGCCCGACGAGTACGCCCGCCAGGTCGTCGAGGCCGGCGCCGTGCAGTCCCTCGCCGTCGACATCCGTCGCGGCAAGGCGCTCGCCGTCGTCCTCGAGGGCGCGAAGATCACCGACGCCAGCGGTCGTCCGGTCGACCTCGAGGCCCTGCGCGACGACGCTCCGCCGATCGTCGCCGGCCCGGGCGACGGGCACGACGACCACGAGGGTCACGACCACGAGGGTCACGACCACGCCTGACCCGATCGGTCAGGTCGTCGTGAACGCGATCGTCACCGGCTGCCCGGACGCGCTCGTGCGCACGCGCCACGACCCGGGGGGCAGCGGCGCCGACGGGATGAGCGCCACCGCGCCCAGCGCCCGCAGCCAGAAGCGCCCCCGGTCGGTCGCGTCGGCGGAGCCGCCGTCGTAGCTGGCGGCGCGCAGCGTGCACCACGTCGTCGGCACGGCGAGCCAGCCCGCGGCCGTCTGCTGCTCGAGGAGCGCGGGCCCGACGGCGGCTTCGTCGCCGACCACGCCGGTCGCCACCCAGACGGCGGGCCCGGAGACCGCCCCGACGCTCGGGCAGCCCGCCAGCGGGTCGGGCCACTCCGCGCCGCGCGACAGCCGGCCCGGGACGGTCCAACCGGACGGCGGCGACGTCATGGGGTGGCGCACCGCGCCCTGGCTGCCCAGGCCGCTCGTCACGTCCACCAGGGCCGCGGCCCGGCCCGTCACCGGGTTCGACGCGTAGCCGAACCCGACGGTCGCGAGCGAGGGCGTCGCCAGGGCGAGGGCGTGGAACGGCAGCGCTTCGAACCGGGACAGCGCGAGCGCGAACGTCGCCGGAGCGTCCGGCGCCATCACCACCGACGAGGCCGCGGCGGCGGAAGCCGAGGCGGCGTCGGTTCCCGCCGGGCAGAGCGCCGTGTCGAGCACGTGCAGGGCGCTGCTCTGACCGCTCGCGATCAAGCACCGCGCGGCTGCGGCGTCGGCGGCGTCCCGGGCGTAGCTCTCACCGACTGGCGCGACGCCGACATCGGTGCGGTACGCGTTGAGCGCGGCGAGGGGCGCGGCGTCGGCGCCGGGCTGGGCCTCGGGGGGCGAGGAGGAGCCCGGATCGCTGCCGGCCGCGCTGACGACGGTGATCGACACGACGGCGCTCGTCTCGGCGGCGGTGTCGCGGGTGGCCGTCACCACGACGCGTAGACGGACAGCACCGGGCTTGCGGAAGCGCAGTGACGTGGAGAACGTCCGTCGCGCGTGCAGCGTCGCGCGGACGCGCCACCGGTGGTTGCGCGTCGTCTCGACCAGCACCACGTGCGTCCCGCTGTCGGACAGGCGTCCCGAGACCGCCGTCGGCGCTCCGACTGACGGGTTCGCGTCGGCGACCCGCACGGAGCGGAGCGGCCCGGAGCGCCCGGCCGTGGTGGCCAGCGCCGCCCCGCTCGCGGAGGCCGCGCACGCTCCCGCCAGCACGGCGGTCACGAAGCCGCGTCCACGCATCAGTGCCATCCCCGCTGACGGTCGTCGAACGGTCCGGCCGTCCCCGCCGCCCCGCCCGTGGGTCGGCCCTTCGAGGTTCGCAGCGGCCGCGTGTGCTGGGGAGAGGACGATCGTTCCGCGTCCGTGGGACGTTCGGCGCGCATGTCAAGACGTTCGGCTCGCCTTTCGGCGCCCGAGACGGTGCACATGCACCGGTCCGAACCGTGCGAATCACACGGGTGGCAGTTCGGAGGGCTCGTATGCCCACGGCGAACAGGGGCCGTTCACCCTCTCGGAGCGCCGTGCGAGCGCTTAGCCTCACGTCATGGCACAGATGCGCGGCCCCAGCCCGGGGATGAGCTTCGATGACAACGTCTCCAACCGGCTTCTGCAGGAGCGCATCATCTTCCTCGGCAGCCAGGTCGACGACGACATCGCGAACAAGCTGACGGCCCAGCTGATCCTCCTCTCCGCCGAGGACCCGAACTCCGACATCACGCTCTGGATCAACAGCCCGGGCGGCAGCGTCAGCGCCGGCCTCGCGCTCTACGACACCATGCAGTACGTCCCGAACGACATCTCCACCGTCGCGATGGGCCTCGCCGCGAGCATGGGCCAGTTCCTGCTCTGCGCGGGCACCCGGGGCAAGCGCTACGCCCTGCCGCACGCGCGGATCATGATGCACCAGCCCTCCGGCGGCATCGGCGGCACCGCGGCCGACATCGCCATCCAGGCCGAGAACATGCTCTGGACCAAGAAGGTCCTCCAGGAGCGCATCGCCGAGCACACCGGCCAGGACTTCGAGACCATCGAGCGCGACTCCGACCGCGACCGCTGGTTCACCGCCGAGGAGGCACGCGACTACGGCTTCGTCGACCACGTCGTGACCAGCGCCGCCCAGGTGCCCGCCCCCGCCGGGAGCAAGTGATGACCGACTTCCAGACGCGGGCCGAGCACCTCATGGGCGTGCAGGCGCGCTACGTCCTGCCGCGCTTCATCGAGCGGACGAGCTACGGCGTCAAGGAGAGCGACCCGTACAACAAGCTCTTCGAGGAGCGCATCATCTTCCTCGGCGTCCAGATCGACGACGCGAGCGCCAACGACGTCATGGCCCAGCTGCTTACCCTCGAGTCGGCCGATCCGGACCGCGACATCGTCATGTACATCAACAGCCCCGGCGGCAGCTTCACCAGCCTCACGGCGATCTACGACACCATGCGCTTCGTCAAGCCCCACGTGCAGACGGTGTGCCTCGGGCAGGCCGCGTCGGCCGCCGCGGTGCTGCTCGCCGCGGGCCAGCAGGGCAAGCGGTTCGCGCTCAAGAACGCCCGGATCCTGCTCCACCAGCCGGCCACGGAAGGCGGCTACGGGCAGTCCAGCGACATCGAGATCCAGGCGCGCGAGATCCTCCGGATGCGCTCGCTGCTCGAGTCGATGCTCGCCGAGGCCACGGGCAAGTCCCCCCAGGACATCAGCCGCGACATCGAGCGTGACAAGATCCTCACCGCTGACGAGGCCCTTGCCTACGGTCTCATCGACGAGGTCATCGTGAGCCGCACGGTGGCCGCCGTCTCCACCCGCTAGCCCGAACGGACGCTCGCACAGCACTCCCGCACCACGCAGAACCGCTTCACCCCGACACGCCCTAAGCCTGCCCCTCCGGCAAGCCGACGGCGTACCGTGACGAGACGCACTCCACCCCGGACGTGCGGCCGACCCAGTTGCACCGAAGGGAGCAGGTGAGTGGCCCGCATCGGCGATGGTGGCGACCTGCTCAAGTGCAGCTTCTGCGGCAAGAGCCAGAAGCAGGTCAAGAAGCTCATCGCGGGCCCGGGCGTCTACATCTGCGACGAGTGCATCGACCTCTGCAACGAGATCATCGAGGAAGAGCTCTCCGAGGGCAGCGAGCTCTCGTGGGAAGAGCTCCCCAAGCCGCGCGAGATCTATGAGTTCCTCGACTCCTACGTCGTGGGGCAGGAGCCGGCGAAGAAGGCTCTCTCCGTCGCGGTCTACAACCACTACAAGCGCGTGCAGGCGGGAGCCAACGCCTCGACCTCCCGCCCCGGCAAGGGCGGCGACGGCGACGTCGAGCTCGCCAAGTCGAACATCATGCTGCTCGGCCCCACGGGCTCCGGGAAGACGCTGCTCGCGCAGACGCTCGCCCGCATGCTCAACGTGCCGTTCGCCATCGCTGACGCCACCGCCCTCACCGAGGCGGGCTACGTCGGTGAGGACGTCGAGAACATCCTGCTGAAGCTCATCCAGGCCGCTGACTACGACGTCAAGAAGGCCGAGACGGGCATCATCTACATCGACGAGGTCGACAAGATCGCCCGCAAGTCGGAGAACCCCTCGATCACCCGGGACGTCTCGGGAGAGGGTGTGCAGCAGGCACTCCTGAAGATCCTCGAAGGCACCACCGCGTCGGTGCCGCCGCAGGGCGGGCGCAAGCACCCGCACCAGGAGTTCATCCAGATCGACACCACGAACGTGCTGTTCATCGTCGGTGGCGCGTTCGCCGGGCTCGACACGATCATCGAGCAGCGCATCGGCAAGAAGGGCATCGGCTTCCACGCCGTGCTGCGCAGCAAGACCGACATCGACAGCAGCGACATCTTCCGTGACGTCATGCCGGAGGACCTGCTGAAGTACGGCATGATCCCCGAGTTCATCGGGCGTCTGCCGGTCATCACGAGCGTGCACAACCTCGACCAGGAAGCGCTCGTCCAGATCCTCACCGAGCCGAAGAACGCGCTGGTCAAGCAGTACCGCCGGCTGTTCGAGCTCGACAACGTCGACCTCGAGTTCACCGACGACGCCCTCGAGGCCATCGCCGACCAGGCGATCCTGCGTGGCACCGGCGCCCGTGGCCTGCGCGCGATCCTCGAAGAGGTCCTGCTCTCCGTGATGTACGACGTGCCGAGCCGCAAGGACGTCGCGAAGGTCGTCGTGACCCGCGAGACCGTGCTCGAGCACGTGAACCCGACGATCGTGCCGCGCGAGGCCAAGGAGCCGAAGACCCGCCAGCGGGTCGAGAAGTCCGCCTGATCTAGGGCCGCTACCCGGGCCCTCGCTCCGGCGGGCTTGCGTCTGTCGGCGTTGCGCCTGTCGGACAGCCGACGAACCGTCACACCGGAGTCATCCGCGGCCGGTAGAACGGGAGACGACTGATCCGGCGCCCCCACGCCGACGAGCTGGGGGGGCTTCCGTGCCACACCGTCGTCACGCTCCGTCACCGGACGGCGCAACGTCATGCCCGCCGATCGGCGGAGCTCCTCAAGACCGCACAGCCCAACCACCGAACACCCAATCGGCTCACAACGAGGCACATCGGACGGCGAGCAGGAGCGGGAGGCACGCGGTGCGCGGCGCGACGTGGTGGGCCGGGCTGTCCGCGGTGGTCGCGGCGGCGGTGCCGGGGCTGTGCGGCACCCCGGCGAGCGCTGCTCCCCCGGGCGCTGCCCCGGCGGCCGTGAGCGGGTACGCCGCCGGCCGCTCGCCCTGGGCAGCGCCGGCCGCGACGGTCGTCGTCGACCCCGCCCTTGCCGGGAGGGCCCGCACCGCCACGAAGGTGTTCCGCTACATCGACGCGCAGATCGGGGCGCGCACCCGGGTGCGCGTGCGCCCGGTCGGCAGCTACCGGACCGACGGCGCCGCCGCCGACCTCGTGCAGACCGTCCGCCTCGGTGACCCGGGTGCCGGTCACCTCGCCTTCACCTGGCGCTACACGACGCCCGAAGGGGCGGTGCACTCGGACACGGTCGTGCGGCCCGGCCTGCCCGCGAGCGGGCCGGGTTCGTTCACGCGCGTCCTCGCCCACGAGGCCGAGATGAGCGTCGGCGTCGGCGAGTGCTCCGACCCCGGCGCGGTGTGCTTCTGGACGTTCGGAACGTCACGGCCGTGGCTCGACGGCACCGACCGTGCGCGCCTGGATGAGGTGCGCGCCTACGTGGAGGCGCAACGCGCGGGCGCGGCCGTCAGTGCACGAGGCCCAGGCGCACCTGGTTGACGATGCCCGACACGTCGATGCCCGGAGTCAGCGCGATGACCCAGCCCTCGCTGTCCATGTCGACCCACGCGCAGCCCGTCAGCCGGCCGAGCTTCTTCGTCGTGATCGGCGAGCACTTGACGTCCCCGGGCCGCCCGCCGTTCGAGACCTCGACCGCCTTCGTCGCGGCGCCGTCGAAGCCCTCGGCCACGCCGTCGAGCACGTCTTGCGCGCGGTCGAGCGCGCTGAGGGGCTCACTCGCCTCGACGTTGATGAGGCCCGAGTAGCCGATGGGCGATGACGCATCAGGGTGGCCGTAGAACGCGACGACGCCTTTCACGTTGCTCGACGTGAGCTGCTTCTTCGCCTTCTGCGCGATCTTCAGCAGCGTCGGGTCGGTCACGAGGCCGCGGCCGGCGAGCCGCTTGGGCGTCGAGAAGCGCACCACCGGGGCCGGGGCCGACGACGGGGAGACCGGCGGCGTGGAGCCAGGGAGCGTCGGGATGTGGGTCACCGGGATGACCGGCGTCCCGCCCAGCGCGGCCGATGGCGTCGTCGCGGCCGGTGCCGTGTCCGCCGCGTTGATCGTCGCGACCGCGTTCGCCGCCTGGCTGAGGCTGCCGATGAGGCAGAGGCCCAGTGCGAGTGCGGTCGTGCGCGGCGCGGGTGGCGTCGGCGGCAGGCCGGCGGCCGCCCGGCGTTCGCTGTCGCGCCGGGCGAACACGAGCAGGATCGCGCCGATCACGATCGAGCACGCGGCGATGACCGCCCAGCCGAACGCGCTGACGCGCCACGGGGCATGGCCGGTGCGGCGCTCGGTGCCGCGGGCCTCGAAGTAGCCGACGGGCGCGGCGATCAGGCCGATCGACACGGCGATGCCGAGCACGGTTGGGGTCACGCTGTGAGTGTGGGCGGAGGGCCGTCCGCGCTTCCGGCGAATCGGGCGAAGTGGCCCGAAGTGATCAGGTGCGCGGCGCCGGGCGCTGGCCCTCGGGGATGCGCACCCCGGCGAGCTGCGTCGCCTGCGCGACGAGCCGGCCGCGGCTGTCCCAGACGTCGCAGGACTCGTCCAGCCACCCGTCCTCGATGAGCCGCGTTCGCTGCCGGATGCGCAGCGGACCGGGCGCCGGCTGGGCTCGAACGTAGGCCGTGAGCTCGAGCGTCGGCACCCACCCGAACGAGCCGAGCGGGATGGTCGCCGGCGGGAAGCAGTCGACCGCGAGCAGCAACGAGCTCGCGTCCCACGGCTCGTCACCGACGAGCCGTGCCCAGCCGCGCCAGTCGGCGTGGCCGCTCGGCGCGCCGGTCGCGGGGTTGCCGAGGCAGGCCGGGTCCATGCGCTCCTCGACGACACCGAGGATGTGCACGACGAACGGGGCGCCGGGCGGGGTGGTCGGCATGAGGAAGCACGCGTCCTCGTCGGGGATCGCGAACACCGGCGCGTCGTCGTACCAGGGCTGCGCGTCGTCGGACAGCGTCCCGAGGGTCACCAGCGACTCGACGCACGGCGTGCCGTCGGCGTCGACGAGCGTCGTGCGGGCCTGTGCGACGCGGCGGCCGCTGCGCAGCGGGTCCACGCGCACCCTCACCTCCGACTCCCACGGGGGAGCGGACAGGAAGTGGCTGCTCGTGGCGAAGGCGTGCGGGTAGCGCCCCTCGAGGTCGGCGATGGCGGCCTGGGCCGACAGCGCGACGAGGTAGCCGCCGTTGGGCTTGTCGCCCACGCCGTAGCCGGGGTGCAGCCGCCCCGCGTACTCGTGCTCGCCCACGCACCGGACGCGGCTGGATTCGGAAAACAGACCCACGAGGCACGAGCCTACCGGGGGCGCCGCGCCGTCGATCGGGCCTCTCCGGGGAGGGCGTTGCGGGGTCCGGACGGGTGGCTTTGCTGCCGGCCGACCAGATCGCCCGTGCGGGTAGGGGCTCGCGCGTGCTTCCTAGACTCGCCGCATGAATGAGCCGGACCCGTCCACCGACCTGCCGTCGCAGTACGCGCCGGCATCGGTAGAGGGCCCGCTCTACGAGCGCTGGGTCGAGGCCGGGCTGTTCCGCCCGGAGGTCGCGGGGCCCGACGCCGAGCCGTACACGATCGTCATCCCGCCGCCCAACGTCACCGGCGAGCTCCACATGGGCCACGCGCTGGAGCACACCCTCATGGACGCGCTCACCCGGCGGGCCCGCATGCAGGGCAAGGCGGCGCTGTGGCTGCCCGGCACCGACCACGCCTCCATCGCCGTCGAGACGCTCGTCGAGCGCTCCATCGCCGAGCAGGACGGCACGACCAAGCAGCAGCTCGGGCGGGAGAAGTTCCTCGAGCGCGCCTGGGAGTGGAAGGAGGAGTTCGGCGGCCGGATCCTCGGGCAGATGCGCCGGCTCGGCGACGGCGTCGACTGGTCGCGGCTTGCCTTCACGATGAGCCCCGAGCTGTCCTCGGCGGTGCGGCGCATCTTCAAGCAGCTGTTCGACGCGGGTCTCATCTACCGCGCGGAGCGACTCGTCAACTGGTCGCCCCTGCTGCACACCGCGATCAGCGACATCGAGGTCGAGTACAAGGACGTCGACGGCGAGCTCGTCACCATCGACTACGGCAACGGCGTGCACGTCGCCACCACACGCGTCGAGACGATGCTCGGCGACACCGCGGTCGCGGTGCACCCCGACGACGAGCGGTACCGGCACCTCGTCGGCACGACGCTGACGCTGCCCATCGTCGGTCGGCCGATCGTGGTCGTGGCCGATGAGCACGTCGATCCCGAGTTCGGCACCGGCGCGGTGAAGGTGACGCCGGCCCACGACCCGAACGACTTCGCCATCGCGCAGCGGCACGACCTGCCCGCCATCACGGTGATGGACGAGGACGCCCGCATCGCCGGCACCGGCACCCGCTTCGACGGCATGGACCGCTACGAGGCGCGCAAAGCCGTGAAGGACGAGCTGGCGTCGCTCGGTCTCATCGTCGCCGAGAAGTCGCCTTACACGCACTCCGTCGGGCACTCCTCGCGCTCGCACGAGGCGATCGAGCCACGGCTGTCGCTGCAGTGGTGGGTGAAGGTCGACGGGCTGGCGAAGGCCGCGGGCGATGCGGTGCGCGACGGCCGGACGGTGTTCAACCCGCCGGAGATGGCGCAGCGCTACTTCGCGTGGGTCGACGACATGCACGACTGGTGCATCTCGCGCCAGCTGTACTGGGGGCATCGCATCCCCGTCTGGTACGGCCCCGACGGCCAGATCGTCTGTCCTGCAGAGGGAGACGAGCCCACCGGAGAGGGCTGGCACCAGGACAAGGACGTGCTCGACACGTGGTTCTCGTCGGCGCTGTGGCCCTTCTCGACGCTGGGCTGGCCGGACGAGACCGCCGACCTCGCGCGCTTCTACCCGACCACCGTGCTCGTCACCGGTTACGACATCATCTTCTTCTGGGTCGCGCGGATGATGATGTTCTCGCTGTTCGCGATGCAGGACGTGCCGTTCACCACGGTGCACATCCACGGCCTCGTGCGCGACGCGACCGGCAAGAAGATGAGCAAGTCACGCGGCAACGTGGTCGATCCGCTCGAGTGGATCGACGCCTACGGCGCGGACGCGCTGCGCTTCGCGCTCGCCCGCGGCGCCAACCCGGGCACCGACTTCCCGCTGTCGGAGGACAGCGTCAAGGGCGCGCGCAACTTCACCAACAAGGTGTGGAACGCGGTGCGGTTCGCGCTGATCAGCGGCGCGAGCGTCCCGGACGCGCTGCCGGCGTCCGCCGACCTGACCGACGCCGACCGCTGGGTGCTCTCGCGGCTCAACACCGTCGCGGCGTCCACGAACGAGCTGTTCGAGGGCTTCGAGTTCGCCAAGCTGTCCGAGCAGCTGTACGGCTTCGCGTGGAACGAGGTCTTCGACTGGTACGTCGAGGTCGCCAAGGTGCAGATCCGCGAGGGCGGGACCCGCGCCGCCACGACGCGGTCCGTGCTCGGTCACGTCCTCGACGTGCTGCTGCGCCTCATGCACCCGCTCACGCCGTTCCTCACCGAGGCGCTGTGGACCACGCTCACCGGGAACGACACGGTCGTCACGGCCCCGTGGCCCACCGGTGACGCGACGCGGGTCGACCCCGACGCCGAGGCCCGGTTCGACCGCCTGCGGGCCGTCGTCACCGAGGTGCGCCGGGCCCGCGCCGAGCAGAACGTCGCACCCAAGACCTGCCTGCCGGCGCACGTGGCCGGCGAGCTCGACCTCGACGCCCTCGCGACGCTGACGAACCTCGAGTACGTCGACGCGCCCGCCGCGGGTGGCGTGACGGTGACGGCCGCGGGCATCGACGTGACCCTCGACCTGTCGGGCACCGTCGACGTCGAGGCGCAGCGGCAGGGCTGGCAGAAGGATCTGGCCGAGGCGGAGAAGGAGCTGGAGCGCCAGCGCACGCGCCTGTCCAGCCCGGCGGCCGACAAGGCGCCCCCGAACGTCGTGCAGGACTGGAAGCGGCGCGAGGCCGAGGCGGACGCCGAGGTGCAGCGCCTGCGCGGGCTGCTGGGACTCGACCCCGGGTGAGCTCGTACGACGACGCGCTGGAGGTGCTCCGGTCGCGCTGGGAGCACGTCATGGTCCCGGACCTCGCGCGGATCCGCGAGCTGATGGACCTGCTCGGGTCTCCGCAGCGGGCCTACCCGGCGGTGCACCTCACCGGCACGAACGGCAAGACGAGCACGGCCCGGATGATCGATGCGTTGCTGCGCGCGCACGGCCTGCGGACGGGTCGCTACACCTCACCGCACCTCGAGCGCGTCGTGGAGCGCATCTCGCTCGACGGCGAGCCGGTGACGGAGCAGCGCTTCGGCGAGGTCTGGGAGGACATCGCGCCCTACGTCGGCATGGTCGACGCTCGGCACCCCGAGCGGGTCACGTTCTTCGAGCTCACCACCGCCATGGCGTTCGCGGCGTTCGCCGACGCGCCGGTCGACGTCGCGGTCGTCGAGGTGGGCCTCGGCGGGGAGTGGGACGCGACGAACGTCATCGACGCCGGTGTCTGCGCGGTCACCACCATCGACCTCGACCACACCGCGTTGCTCGGCACGACGGTGGAGGCCATCGCGAAGGAGAAGGCCGGCATCGTGCACGGGGGCGCGACGCTGATCTCCGCGTTGCAGCCGCCGGGCGCGCTGGACGTGCTGACCCGCAGGGCTTCCGAGGTCGGCGCGACCATCGCGCGCGAGGGGCTCGAGTTCGGCGTGCTCGCGCGCGACCTCGCCGTCGGCGGTCAGCAGCTCGCCCTGCAGGGCCTCGGCGGTACGTACGACGGGATCTTCCTTCCGCTGCACGGCGGGCACCAGGCGCACAACGCGGTGGTCGCGCTCGCCGCGGTCGAGGCCTTCCTCGGCGCGGGTGCGGAGCAGATGCTCAGCCTCGACACCGTGCGCGAAGGCTTCGCGATGGCCGACTCGCCGGGCCGGCTCGAAGTCGTCCGCCGCTCGCCGACGGTGCTGCTCGACGGCGCGCACAACCCGGCGGGCACCGCTGCTCTCGTCGCGGCACTGCACGAGGAGTTCGCGTTCGAGCACCTCGTCGTCGTGCTCGGCTGCCTCGCCGACAAGGACGTCAACGGCATCCTCGAGCAGCTCGAGCCGGTCGCCGACGAGCTGGTCTGCACGTCGTCGTCATCGCCGCGGGCGATGGACGCGGAGGACCTCGAAGCCCTCGCGCGCGAGGTCATGGATGAGGACCGGATCCACCTCGAGCCGCGCCTGGCGGACGCGATCGACGCCGCGTTCGCGCTGACCGACCGCGCGGCCGCCGACCGCGGGATCGACGCGGGGACGGGGATCCTCGTCTGCGGATCCCTCGTCACGGTGGGCGAGGCCCGGACGCTCCTGCACCGCCGTTAGCCCGCACTTCTCCTCGACCCCCGCGCCTCCGTAGCCTCAGCGGTGTGAGTGCTCCCGAGGGCATCACGCCGGACGTCGTCGCGGCGGTGCTGCGCCGCGCGGCCGAGATCGAGGCCGGCCGCAGCGGCGACGCGCCGGCGCTCGACATCAGCGCGGTGGCCGACGTGGGGCGCGAGCTCGGCCTGTCGCCCGACGCGGTGGAGCGGGCGACGCAGGAGTGGCGTCGCGGCGAGCTGGCCCGGGTCGAGGAGCACGGGAGCGACCGGCGCCTCGGCGTGGAGGCTCTCGTCGTGGTGCAGCGGCAGCTTCCGGTCGCCCCGGCCGACGCCCGCCGCCGGACCGAGGCGTGGCTCGACGTCCAGCACATGGAGCGGCGCCGGCACACCGCGGCGAGCAGCGAGTGGGCGCCGAAGCACGGGCCGATGGCCGCGCTCCGGCGCGTCATGACCCCGAGCCGCGGCCCGCGGCTGCCCGAGGTCGACCGGGTGCGGCTCATCGTCACCCCGGCCGGCGCGAGCGAGACCCGCGTGCGGGTCGAGGCCGGCCTCGGCTCCGCGCGCAAGGGCCTGCTCGGCACCCTCGTCGCCCTGCCCCTCCTGCTCGGCCTCGGCGGGGGCGTCGCCGCGGTCGCGGTCGAGCCCGGCTGGATCGAGGCCGGCGCCCCGATCGCGGGCGCGAGCCTGGCGCTGGCCGGCTACCCCGCGGCGCGCTCGTCGATGCGGAAGCGCCGCGATCAGGTGTCCGACGCCGTGCACGGCGCGCTCGACGACGTCACCACCGGCGAGGCGCTCGCGCCCGTCGACGGCGTCGACCAGATCATCGCGGCGGCCACCAAGCGAGCCCTCGACCGCGCGACGCGCAGCAGCCGCAGCTGGGTGGGACGCACCGTGCGACCGATGCCGCAGCCGTGGACCGTGCTGCCGCCCGCCGCCCCGACCTCACCACCCATGCCGGCGCCACCGCAGCCGCCGGGCGCCCCGCCGTGGGCGGAAGAGGCCTGAGGCCGTTCATCTAGGGTCGTCGGCGTGACGGAGCGAACGCTGGTCCTGGTCAAGCCCGACGGTGTGCGCCGCGGCCTGGTGGGAGAGGTCATCGGCCGTCTCGAGCGCAAGGGCCTCACGCTCATCGCCCTCGAGCAGCGGACGCTGACCGAGGAGGTGGCCAAGCGCCACTACGCCGAGCACGACGGCAAGCCGTTCTTCGCGGGCCTCGTCACCTTCATCACCGGCGGCCCGCTCGTCGCGCTCGTCGTCGAGGGCCCGAACGCCATCGCCGCCACCCGTGGCCTCATGGGTGTCACCAACCCCGTGGAGGCGACGCCCGGCTCGATCCGCGGCGACTTCGGCCTCGAGATCGGGGAGAACCTGGTGCACGGCTCGGACTCACCCGAGTCGGCCGCCCGCGAGATCGCGATCTTCTTCCCGAGCCTCGCGCTGGCCTAGTGCTCGCCGCCTGACGGTCCGGCGCGTCCGATCGAGCCCGGGACGAGGAAGCGGCCGGGCGCTCCCCTCCTGCGCCCGGCCGATCTGGTGCAACGGTGGCGTGACAGACCTCTCACTTGCCAGCGACTGTCCGGTGGCCGACACAGTGCGGCGCGTCACACGGCAGGCGTGCGGGTGCGCCAAGGGGGTGGACAGAGGTGGCGAGCGTCACTCTCGACCTCAGGTCGAGGTCAAACAGCGATTTGTCGTCTCGAGGGACGAGGACGTAGTTTCGTCGCGCCGCCGGGTTGCGGGCTGCATGCGCAGTCATCCCTCGACGCCCGGCCAAACGCTCCCCGACCGGCCCCCTCCGGAGGTCCCACGCATGGCGTCTGCCACGCAGTCGATGTCCTTCCTCGGCCGTGACATGGCCGTCGACCTCGGCACCGCCAACACGCTCGTCTACGTCCGTGGCCGCGGCATCGTGCTCAACGAGCCGAGCGTCGTCGCGATCAACACGAACACCGGCGGCATCCTCGCCGTCGGCACCGAGGCGAAGCGGATGATCGGCCGCACGCCCGGCAACATCGTGGCGATCCGCCCGCTGAAGGACGGCGTCATCGCCGACTTCGAGACCACCGAGCGGATGCTGCGCTACTTCATCCAGAAGGTGCACCGCCGCAGCCGCTTCGCCCGGCCGCGCATCGTCGTCTGCGTGCCCTCGGGAATCACGGGCGTCGAGCAGCGGGCGGTGAAGGACGCGGGCTACCAGGCCGGCGCGCGCAAGGTCTACATCATCGAGGAGCCCATGGCGGCGGCCATCGGCTCGGGCCTGCCGGTGCACGAGCCCACCGGCAACATGGTCGTCGACATCGGCGGTGGCACCACCGAGGTCGCGGTCATCTCCCTCGGCGGCATCGTCACCAGCCAGTCGATCCGCACCGGCGGCGACGAGCTCGACGCGTCGATCATCGCGTACGTGAAGAAGGAGTACTCGCTCATGCTGGGCGAGCGCACCGCGGAAGAGATCAAGATGGCCATCGGCTCCGCGTTCCCCGCGCCGGACGAGCCGCACGCCGAGATCCGCGGCCGTGACCTCGTGAGCGGCCTGCCGAAGACGATCGTCGTGAGCGCGGAGGAGATCCGCAAGGCGATCGAGGAGCCGGTCAACGCGATCATCGACGCCGTGAAGACCACGCTCGACAAGTGCCCTCCGGAGCTCTCGGGCGACGTCATGGACCGCGGCATCGTGCTCACCGGTGGTGGCGCGCTGCTGAAGGGCCTCGACGAGCGCCTGAAGCACGAGACCGGCATGCCGATCCTCATCACCGACAACCCGCTGCACTCCGTGGCCATGGGCTCGGGCAAGTGCGTCGAGGAGTTCGAAGCGCTGCAGCAGGTCCTCATCTCCGAGCCGCGCCACTGACGGCAGCGGTGGGCCTCCCGGCCTCCGTGATCACCTCGACTCGTGGGACGTGACAGCAGAAGGCTCCGACTCGTCGTCGCCCTGCTCCTGCTGACCTCGTTCACGTTCCTCACGCTCGACAGCCGCTCCGGCCACGGCACGTTCGGTGGCGCGCGGCGCATCGTGGGCGACATCTTCGGTCCCATCGCGCATGCCGTGCACGGCATCACTGCACCGGTGGGCCGCGCGTTCTCCGCCGCGATCCACTCGGGTCGTGACAAGAACAAGATCCGCGACCTCGAGAAGCAGATCACCATCCTCAACCAGAACATCGCGAGCGACACCGAGAACCAGAAGGCGCGCGACTCGCTGCGCAACCTGCGCTACTTCGAGTCCCGCTCGAACAGCACCATCACGTGGGCGCAGGTCATCACGCACGGCGCGTCGGCGGTGCAGGACTACCAGCAGACGGTCGTCATCGATGCCGGCTCGATGGACGGCATCAGGAAGGACATGTACGTCGTCGACGCGACGTCCGGCACCGGCGGCCTCGTCGGTCAGATCGTCGAGGTCAGCCGCTCCACGTCCATCGTGCGGCTCCTCATCGATAAGGGCTTCACCGTGACGGTGCAGTCCGAGGACGAGGGCCTCACCAAGCCGGCGACCATCACCGGGCAGGGCCCGAACGTGCCGCTGCGCCTGGTGGTGTCCGACAGCCAGTACGCGATCAAGGTCGGGCAGCGGTTCGGCACCAAGGCGGTGCCGTCCACCGACGGCTTCCTGCCGGTCCCCGCCGCGATCCCCGTCGGCACGGTCACCCGGGTGACCACGCAGATCGGAGACAACGGCGCCACCGCCGACGTGCAGCCGTTCTTCACGCCGGGCGCGCTCGACTACGTCGGCATCGTGCTGACCCAGGGCCGCGACGTGCCCCGCATCGCGCTGCCCCCGACCCCGTCGCCCCAGCCCGCGAGCACGTCGCCGTCGTCGCCCGCGTCTGCCTCGGCCACGCCGTCCGCGGTCGGCCAGAGCTCGCACGTCGTCACGCCGACGAGCCCGGCGGCGCCGCCCCCGACCACTCCGTCGGCGCCGCGCACGAGCGCGCCGCCGAGCCGGCCGCCCTCCAGCCCGGCGACGCACAGCCCGTCGCCGTCGGTGCACAAGAGCGCGTCGCCGAGCAAGGTGCCGTCGTCGGCGCCGAGGTCGTCGGCGCGCAGCTCCCCGCCGGCGTCGAGCAGCCCCAAGCCATGACGCCGCTCGCTCGCACCGCGGCCGGCCTGGCGCTGGCGACGTCGGTGGTGCTGCAGCTGAGCGTGGTCAACGACCTGCGCCTGCCGCTCGGCCCCCCGCAGCTCGTGCTCGTCACCGTCGCCGCGATCGCGCTGCTCGAAGGCCCGATGGCGGGATCGGTCACCGGGTTCAGCGCCGGGCTGCTGACCGACCTGCTGTCGGCGCACCCGGTCGGTCAGACCGCGCTGGTCATGACCGCGGTCGGCTACCTGCTGGGCCTCGCCTACACCGAGACCGATCGCGGGCTCGCCGTGCCGATGCTCGCCGTCGCGGCCGGTTCCGCGGCGGCGCTGCTCGCCGGCGCGGTGGTGGCCGCGCTGGTGGGCGACAACGGCTACACCGCCGCTTCTGCGCTCAAGGGAACGCTCGCGGCGGTCATCTACGATGTGCTCCTGATCCTCGTCGTGCTGCCCCCGATCCGCGGGTTGCTGCGGTGGATGGCACCGGAGCGACGCCCGTGACCGCGTCTGCGCGGAGGCCGTTCCTGTGAACGACAGCTCCCTCCGTCGCCTCTTCGTGCTGCGGGCGCTCGTCATCGGGCTCGTGCTCACGCTGCTCGGCCGCCTGTGGTTCCTGCAGGTCGTGTCGGGCAACAGCTACGCGAGCGCGGCCACCAGCAACACGACGCGCGTCGTCATCGATCCCGCGACCCGGGGCTGGATCCTCGACGACGAAGGCGTGCCGCTCGTCGACAACGTCTCCGCCTACGTCGTCAGCATCGACCGAACCGTCATCCAGAAGCAGAAGGACGACGGCCGAGCCGAGCTGGCGCTGCTCGCACCGCTGGTGTCGAGCGGCGGGAAGAAGCTCACCGCGCAGGACCTCGCGGACAAGATCCGGCTCTGCGACTACGTGAAGATCAAGCCCCCGCGCGACGTGTGCTGGAAGGGCTCGCCCTACCAGCCGGTGCCGGTCGCGGAGTTCGCCAGCGCCTCCACCGACCAGCAGCAGGCCACCGCGCTCGCCGTCATCACCGCGCACGCGGTCGACTTCCCCGGCGTCAGCGTGCAGCTGAAGGCGGTGCGCGACTACCCGGCCACCGACGACGGCGTGCTGCCCAACACCAAGCTCGCGGCACAGGCGCTGGGCTACACCGGCCCGATCACCCAGGACACCATCGACAAGGCGAAGCAGAAGGGCGACCCGCTCTACGCCGACCTGCCCGGCGACGCCACGATCGGCCAGGACGGGCTCGAGTACTACTACGACCGCATGCTGCGTGGGCAGAACGGCAACCGCACCGTGCAGGTCAACGCGCAGGGCGACGTGCAGGGGACGGTGTCGACGACGGCCCCGCGCAACGGTGACCACCTCGTGCTCAACCTCGACGGCAAGGTCCAGCGCGCCGCCGAGGAGGCCCTGCTCAAGGCGCGCACGGTGTACGCGCCGCAGGCGTTCCAGACGGCGACCAAGGGCACCGACCCGAACCCGCAGACCGGCGCCGCCGTGGTCATGACGATCGACGGCCGGGTGCTCGCGCTGGCCAACGCGCCGAGCTACGACCCGAGCGTCTTCCTCGACGGCATCAGCCAGCACGACTTCGACCAGTTCCGGGCCGCCGGCGACAGCTCGCCGTTGCTGGACCGCGCGGCGACGGGTGAGTACGCGCCGGGTTCGACGTGGAAGGTCGTCACCGGCTCCGCGCTGCTCTCCAACGGGCTGGTCACCCAGGGCACCTACAAGCCGTGCCCGCCGCAGTTCACGGTCGGCAACCAGATCTTCAAGAACTTCGAGTCCGAGAGCTCGCCGGACGTGACGCTCTCGGGCGCTCTCATCGAGTCGTGCGACACGTTCTTCTACCCGTTCGGCTACGACCAGTGGCTGGCCGACGGGCAGTACGGGCAGAGCAAGACCGGCAAGTCGCCGGGCGCCAAGGAGGTCTTCCCGAAGATGGCCCGCTCGTTCGGGTTCGGGAAGGGCACCGGCATCGACCTGCCCGGCGAGTCCCCGGGACTCATCGTCGACCGCGCCGAGCGTGCGGCGATCTGGCAGGCGAACAAGAAGGACTACTGCGCGGGTGCGAAGTCGGGCAAGCACCCGGCGGGCAGCTACCTCCAGAAGCTCGACCAGGAGAACTGCACCGACGGCTGGCGCTACGGCGCCGGTGACCTCACGCAGTTCACCATCGGGCAGGGCTCGAACATCCTCGTCACGCCGCTGCAGCTGGCGCGCGCGTACGTCGCCCTGGCCAACGGCGGCACGCTCTACCAGCCGACGCTCGCCAAGGCGTTCGTGCGCCCCGACGGCACCGTCGACAAGACGATCCAGCCGACGGTGACGGGCAAGGTCCCGGTGTCCGGCGACAACCTTGCCTACATCCGCCAGGCGCTGTACGGCGTGACGCACGACGACCACGGCACCGCGAAGGGCGTGTTCGGCGACTACCCCATCCGCGTCGCCGGCAAGACCGGGACAGCCGAGACGCAGACCTTCAACGACGCGGGCCAGGAGGTCGACCACTCGACGTCGTGGTTCGCCTCGTTCGCGCCGGCGGACGACCCCAAGTACGTGGTCGTCGTCGCGGTGCCGAAGTCCAACCAGGGCGCGCTGGTCGCCGCCCCCGCCGTGCGCGACATCTACAACGCGATCTTCGGCGTGAAGGACGGGCACCTCGTGCCGCACACGGGCGCGTTCAACGGCTCCGACAGCCGGCCGAAGCTGCTGCCGTGCTTCCGCTCCGACGGCCGGATCCAGAAGCCCGAGCGGGGCTGCAGCAAGGCGGACACCATCGCGCCGCAGGCGCCGCTGCAGCCGGCGCCGAGCGCGGTCCTCGAGTCGCCGTCGGCGGGCACGGGCACGGCGCTCGGCAGCGTGCTCGACGAGCCCGCGCTGCCGCCGGATCGGCGCGGCACCGGCAGCGGACGGTGGGCCTCATGACCGACTGGACCGCCGGAGAGGGCATGGCGCCCCGTCACTCGCCGATCCGGCTCGGCCGGGCGGGTCGCCCGAGCCTTGCGTCCCGCGCGCTCCACCGCGACTCGCCGCTCCGCCGCATCGACTACGTCCTCGCCGTCGCGGTGCTCGTGCTCTGCGTTCTCGGCACCACGCTCGTCTACTACGCGACCAAGAACAAAGAGCTCGCGATCGGTGCTGACCCGCGCTACTTCCTGAAGCGCAACGTCCTCAACATCGGCATCGGCCTCGGGCTCGCGGTCATCTCCGCGTTCATCGACTACCGCGCGCTGCGCGCCTACGCGCCGATCGTCTACATCGTGTCGGTCATCGGCCTCATGGCGGTGCTCGTCATCGGCGTGACCATCAACGGCGCGCACTCGTGGATCCGCCTGCCCGGCGGCTTCGAGCAGCAGCCGAGCGAGTACGCGAAGGTCGCACTCGTCATCGGCAGCGCGATGATCCTGTCCGAACGTCGTGACGGGGAACGGGCGCCCCGCAGCTCCGACGTCCTGCTCGTGCTCGGGTTCGCCGCCATCCCGCTCGGGCTCATCATGCTGCAGCCCGACTTCGGCACGACGATGGTCTTCGTCTTCACGATCCTCGGCATGCTCGCGGTGAGCGGCGTCTCGTCGAAGTGGGTCGCGGGCCTCGTCGCCGCGGGTGTGCTGGCCGGCACGCTCATCCTCACGACGGGCGTGCTCGCCCCGTACCAGAAGGCGCGCCTCACGAGCTTCACGCAGGGCGACACCAAGGCGACCACGCAGGTCGCGCGCACGACGCTCTACAACGTCAACCAGGCGAAGACCGCCATCGGCAACGGCGGCCTCACCGGCCAGGGCCTCGGCCACGGCACGCAGACGAACAGCGGCTTCGTCCCCGAGCAGCAGACCGACTTCATCTTCACGACGGCCGGCGAGGAGCTCGGGTTCGTCGGCTCCGCCTTGCTCGTGCTGCTGCTCGGCACCATCCTGTGGCGCGGACTGCGCATCGCGCAGCGAGCCGAGGACATGTTCGGCGTCGTGCTCGCCGCCGGCATCGTGACGTGGTTCGCGTTCCAGATGTTCGTCAACATCGGCATGACGCTCGGCATCATGCCGGTGACCGGGCTGCCGCTGCCGTTCATCTCCTACGGCGGCAGCTCGATGATGGCCAACATGATGGCCATCGGGCTCTTGCAGAACGTCAACCTGCGCACCCGCACCACGCCTTAGGGCGCCGGGAGCTCGCGAGCGGGCCCGGTGCAGCTCAGGGCGCCGGGAGCTCGCGAGCGGGCCCGGTGCAGCTCAGGGCGACGGCGACTCGGTCGGTGACGGAGGACTGCTCGACGACGGGGGCGGCTCGGACGGCGGCTCGCTCGTGTGCGTGATGACGATCGAGGGCAGGCCGTGCGTGCTCGGGGTCGGGCTCGCGGAGCGGCTGGCCGAGTGCGACGGGGAGCGGCGCGGCGACGGCGACGCGCTCGCGCTGCGCCGTGGCGTGGGCGGCACGTACGCCGACGTCGGCGCGACGTAGGCGGGCGTCGGCAGCGCGCCGGTCTCCTCGTTGAGCGAGCCGTTGCCCGGCGGCGGGCTCGGCGGGCCGGCGTTCAGCAGCCGGTTGCTGGCGAACCGCTTCTCCAGGCTGCCGACCGTGAGGCCCTGCTGTTGCACCTGCTGCATGACGGCACCGAAGTCCTCGGCGAACGTGGTGCGGAAGTGCATGAGCACGATGTCGCCCGGCTCGAGCGGCCCGCCGTGCTGGGTGCGGATCACGCCGTCGTTCACGGTCGCGTCCCACATCACCACCGCGCGCATGCCGCACGCCTTCGCGGCCTCGAGAGTGGTCTGGTCGTAGGACCCGTAGGGCGGGCGGAACAGCACCGGCCGCCGGCCGAGCTGCAGCTTCGCCTCGTCGGCCTGGCCGCAGATCTCCCCGGTCTGGAACTCCAGGGACCGGCCGGCCAGGGCCGGGTGGTCGACGCTGTGGTCCTCGAGCAGCCCCCCGGTGGTGACGGCCGTCTTCCAGAAGGGGATGCCCTCGTCGAGCTGCACCTTCGGGATGAAGAACGACACCGGCCAGCTGTGGCGGCGCAGCAGCTGGAAGTCCTCCGGGTTGCGGACGGTGCCGTCGTCGATGCCGACGTAGATCTCGCGGCCCTGCGGCGGGAGGCTCGACCAGGCCGACACGGTTCCGTCCCACGCGATGCGGGGGCTCACCCGGCGCGACGGTGCGATCGGCAGCGCCTGGCCACCCCCGGCGAGCTGCGGCGCGGCCTCGGCGGCAGTGCGCGCCGGTGCGGGGGAGTGGGCTGCGTAGCCGGCGCCGAAGCCGACGCCCAGGCCGACCACGGCGGCGACCGTCGTGGCAAGGATGGCGCGACGCTGCACCTGTCCGATGATGACAGCGAGCGGCCGGTGGTCCGTGCGGTTCGGACCGGTGTCGGCGACTCTTATCCTTGCGGGCATGGATGCCGTCGCTGAGATGAGCTCGGCGGCTTCTCAGTGGTCGCGCCTGGAGCCGTTGCTCGCGCACGTGAGCAAGCCGGTGCAGTACGTCGGGGGTGAGCTGAACGCCCGCTCGAAGGAGTGGGACTGCGGCGGCGACGTCACCGTGCGCTGGGCCCTCTGCTACCCCGACGCCTACGAGGTCGGCCTGCCCAACCAGGGCGTGCAGATCCTCTACGAGGTGATCAACGAGCGGCCGGATGCGCTCGCCGAGCGCACCTACGCGGTGTGGCCCGACCTCGAGGCGCTGCTGCGCGCGCACCGCGTGCCGCAGCTGACGCTCGACACGCACCGCCCGGTGGGTGCCTTCGACCTGATCGGGTTCTCGTTCTCCACCGAGCTCGGCTACACGAACATGCTCACGGTGCTCGACCTCGCCGGCGTCCCGCTGCACGCAGCGGATCGCGACGAGTCCCACCCCGTGGTCATCGCGGGCGGGCACGCGGCGTTCAACCCCGAGCCCATCGCGGGCTTCATCGACGGCGCCGTGCTCGGCGACGGCGAGCAGGTCGTCGGCGCGATCACCGACGTCGTGCACGCGTGGAAGTCCGAGGGCTCGCCCGGCGGGCGCGCCGAGCTGCTCGCGCGCCTGGCCGAGACCGCGGGTGTCTACGTGCCGTCGATGTACGACGTGTCCTACCTGCCCGACGGCCGGCTGCAGCGCGTCGCGCCGCGCGACTCCCGCGCACCGTGGCGGGTCGCGAAGCACACGGTCAGCGACCTCGACGAGTGGCCGTACCCGAAGACACCCCTCGTGCCGCTCGCCGAGACGGTGCACGAGCGCATGGCCGTCGAGATCTTCCGCGGGTGCACGCGCGGCTGCCGCTTCTGCCAGGCCGGCATGATCACGCGCCCCGTGCGCGAGCGCTCCATCACCGGCATCGGCGAGATGGTCGAGGCGGGGCTCAAGGCGACCGGGTTCGACGAGGTCGGCCTGCTGTCGCTGTCGAGCGCCGACCACAGCGAGATCGGCGACATCGCGAAGGGCCTCGCCGACCGCTACGAGGGCAGCGAGGTCGGGCTGTCGCTGCCGAGCACGCGCGTCGACGCGTTCAACGTCACGCTCGCCGAAGAGCTGCAGCGCAACGGTCGCCGCACGGGCCTCACGTTCGCGCCCGAAGGCGGAAGCGAGCGGTTGCGCCGCGTCATCAACAAGACCGTCACCGAGGAAGACCTCGTCCGCACGGTCACCACGGCCTACTCGCACGGCTGGCGGCAGGTGAAGCTGTACTTCATGTGCGGCCTCCCCACGGAGACCGACGACGACGTGCTGCAGATCGCGCGGCTCGCGCAGGAGGTCATACGCGCGGGGCGCGAGGCCACCGGCACCCGCGACATCCGCTGCACGGTGTCGATCGGTGGCTTCGTGCCCAAGCCGCACACGCCGTTCCAGTGGGCCGCGCAGCTCGGGCACGAGGAGACCGACCGGCGGCTGCGCATGCTGCGTGACGCCGTGCGCGACGACAAGGCGACCGGTCGTGCGATCGGCTTCCGCTACCACGACGGGCGCCCCGGGATCATCGAGGGTCTGCTCGCCCGCGGTGACCGTCGCGTGGGCGCGGTGATCGAGCGGGTGTGGCGAGAGGGCCAGCGCTTCGACGGCTGGAGCGAGCACTTCTCGTTCGAGCGCTGGAGCACCGCCGCGAACGAGGTGCTCGCCGCCCACGGGGTCGACCTCGACTGGTTCACCACGCGCGAGCGCGAGCAGGACGAGGTGCTGCCCTGGGACCACCTCGACTCCGGCCTCGACCGCGAGTGGCTGTGGGCCGACTGGCAGGACGCCCTGCACGGCTCCGAGCTCGACGACTGCCGCTGGAGCCCCTGCTACGACTGCGGCGTCTGCCCGCAGCTCGACCTGGAGACGCAGGTCGGCCCCACCGGCCGCCAGCTCCTCCCACTGACGGTGGTCTGAGGCACCGTGCCCGCCAAGCGGCCCGAAGGGCCGCCCCCGCCCCCCGTCGTGCAGAAGCTGCGGGTGCGCTACGCGAAGCGCGACCGGCTGCGCTTCACCTCGCACCGCGACGTCGCGCGCGTGCTCGAACGCGCCGTCCGGCGCTCGGGCATCCCCATCGCGTTCAGCGCGGGCTTCACCCCGCACCCGAAGATCAGCTACGTCGGCGCCGCGCCCACCGGCGTGGCCAGCGAGGCCGAGTACGCCGAGATCGGCCTGGCCGCCGAGCGCGACCCGGCCGCCGTGCAGGCGGCGCTCGACGCCGCGCTGCCCCCGGGCATCGACATCGTCGCCGTGGCGCCGAGCGTGCCCGGCCAGGCGCTGGCCGACCTCGTCGACGGCTCGCACTGGCAGGTGCGGCTCGGCAGCCCCGACCACGCGGTCGACCCGGCGGTCGTGGCCGCGGCGGCCGAGGGCCTCTGGGCCGCCGCCGAGGCCGTCGTCGGCCGCAAGACCAAGGACGGGGTCCGCGACGTGGACGTGCGGGCCGCGCTGGTCCACCTCGCGGCGCACGGGGCCGGGTTCGAGGCCGTCCTCCGCCACACCACGCCCGCCGTCCGGCCCGAGGAGCTGCTCCTCGCGCTCCACCGGCACGGCCTGCCCGACGCCCCCGCGGTCGCCACCCGCCTCGCCCAGGGCCTGGTCACGCCGGACGGCACCCTCGCCGTCCCCCTCTGACCGGCGCCCGACGTGGACGCCGGGTGTCGAGGGGGTTTCGGCTCGGCATATGCCAGACTGGGGGTGGTCCCGCGGCGCCGCGACGCCGGCCGCTCGACCCGACGACTTTCGGTAGTGCCCGCCAGGTGGCGGGTCCCGCGCCCGCCCCGGTGAGTGCGCAGGACCTGCCCCGGAGCACCACCGGCGCCCAGCCAGGGTGAGGGTCGGCGCACCCTCGGCGTCCAAGACCGTCCCGCGCAGATGCGCCGCACGACCGCAGGCAGCACCGCGGGCCGAGAGGCTTTCCGTTGACCGACACGACTGACACGACTGGCACGACCGACACCACCAGCACCACCGATCAGACCAGCACCGATCCGACCAGCACCGCGGACCGCGCGCCCGCATCCGCGCGGCCGCGCCGCCGCCGGGCCGCCGGCCGCGACACCGGCCCGCCGGCGCCGCTCCCGGCGGAACCCGAGCCCGACCCCGCGGACGCTGCTCCGGCGGCGGAGGCTGCGGACGACGACGCCGTCGAGGGGAGCGTCGAAGCGGCCGAGGACGACGACGAGGAGGACCTCGGGCCGGACGCCGAGGCCGGCGAGCTCGCCGTCGCCGACGACATCGAGCTCGAGGGCGAGCCCGAGGCGCGCACCCGCGCCCCGCGCTCCCGCCGCCGCGCCGCGACCACCGTCATGTTCCAGGCGCCCTCGCTCGCCCCCGCCGGCGCGCGGGCCGACGACGACGAGCACGCCGAGGACGAGCTCCCCGAGGACGACAACGACGACGACACCGAGGCCACGGCCGAGGGCGAGGACGGCGAGAACCCGACCGCTGGGCCCCGCCGGCGCCGCCGTCGCGGCGGTCGCGGTCGCGGCCGTGGCGGCCGCCCGCAGGGCGCCGGCGAGGGCGACGACGACGCGGCTGACGGCGACGAGAGCGCCGATGCCGAGGCCTCCGACAAGCCCGCCGGCAAGGCCGCCGATGGCGACGCCGCCGCAGCGGCCGACGGCGCCGACGGCGCCGACGATGACCTCGAGCCCGACGACGACGGCACGCCACGCTCCGGCTCCAGCAGCCGCCGCCGGCGGCGCCGCCGGCGCAGCCCCGGCTCGGGCGGCGAGGACGGCGGGGGCACCGACGACCCGCCCAACACCGTCACCCACGTGCGCGACGGCGTGCGCGGCGTCTCCGGCTCGACCCGCATCGAGGCCAAGCGTCAGCGCCGCCGCGACGGCCGCACCGAGTCGCGCCGCCGCGTCATCGTCACCGAGGCCGAGTTCCTCGCCCGTCGCGAGTCGGTCGAGCGCACGATGGTCGTGCGCCGCATCGGCGGCCGCACCCAGGTCGCGATGCTCGAGGACGGCATCCTCGTCGAGCACTACGTCACCCGCGCCGAGTCCACGTCCTACGCGGGCAACGTCTACCTCGGTCGCGTGCAGAACGTGCTGCCCGGCATGGAGGCCGCGTTCGTCGACATCGGCAAGGGCCGCAACGCCGTGCTCTACGCCGGCGAGGTCAGCTACGACACCAGCCTCACCGGTGGTGCGAAGGCGCCGCGCATCGAGCAGGCGCTGAAGAGCGGCCAGTCGGTCCTCGTGCAGGTCACCAAGGATCCGGTCGGCCACAAGGGCGCCCGCCTCACCAGCCAGGTCAGCCTCCCCGGCCGCTTCCTCGTCTACGTGCCGCAGGGCCCGATGACCGGCATCAGCCGCAAGCTGCCGGACACCGAGCGGTCGCGCCTCAAGGCGATCCTCAAGAAGGTCGTCCCCGAGGACGCCGGCGTCATCATCCGCACCGCCGCCGAAGGCGCGTCGGAGGAGGACATCACCCGCGACGTCGAGCGGCTGCAGTCGCTCTGGACGAAGATCACCGCCAAGTCGCAGAAGGCGTCGCCGCCGGCGCTGCTGCACGGCGAGCCCGACCTCGTCGTCCGCGTCGTCCGCGACGTGTTCAACGAGGACATCAAGGAGCTCATCGTCTCCGGCGACGACGTCGCCACGGAGATCGAGGAGTACGTCGGCGACGTCGCGCCCGACCTGCTCGGCCGCGTGCGCCGCGAGCCCGGTGACGTGTTCGCGACCTACCGCATCGACGAGCAGCTCCGCAAGGCGCTCGAACGGAAGGTGCACCTGCCCAGCGGAGGTTCGCTGGTCATCGACCGCACCGAGGCGCTCACCGCGATCGACGTCAACACCGGCAAGTTCACCGGCAGCGGCGGCAACCTCGAGGAGACGGTCACCCGCAACAACCTCGAGGCGGCGGAGGAGATCGCCCGCCAGCTGCGGCTGCGCGACATCGGCGGCATGGTGGTCATCGACTTCATCGACATGGTGCTCGAGAGCAACCGCGAGCTCGTGCTGCGTCGCCTCGTCGAGTGCCTCTCGCGGGACCGCACGAAGCACCAGGTCTCCGAGGTCACCTCGCTCGGCCTGGTCCAGCTGACCCGCAAGCGCGTGGGCCAGGGCCTGCTCGAGGCGTTCAGCGAGCCGTGCGCCCACTGCGGGGGTCGCGGCGTGCTGCTCCACCCCGAGGAGCTCGACCCGGGCAAGCCCAAGGCACCGTCGCCGGCCGCCGTGGCCCGCGCGGTCGCCAAGACCAAGGACCACCACGACGACGACCCGGCCGACGAGCCCGCCCCGCCGAAGTCCGGCAACCGGCGCCGGCGCAAGCCCTCCGGGCCGGCGGCCGAGACTGTTGCCGAGGTCGCGGCGGAGGAGCCGACGCCCCCCGCGGACGCGCCCGGGGACGCCGATGACGCCACCCCGCAGCCCGTGGTCGAGCCCGACGAGGCGCCCGCGGAGGTGAGCACCGAAGCCGAGGCTCAGGCCGGCACCGAGGTGGTCGCCGACGCCGACGGCGAGGCTCCGGACGTGGCCGAGGAGTCGGAGCCGGTCGCCACCTGAGACCCGGCCCGGCCGGCGGGCCGGATCGGCTATGCTTGTCCGGTTGCGCCAGCGGCGCGACCACTGCCGCGCGCCCCTCTGGGAGCTGCGCGCGGCCCACGAACGAACGGAGCAAGTGGTGTACGCGATCGTCCGCAGCGGCGGCAAGCAGCACAAGGTCGCCGTCGGCGACGTGCTCACCGTCGAGAAGCTCGCCGGTGAGGCCGGCGCCTCGGTCTCGCTGCCCGTCGTCCTGCTCGTCGACGGTGACGCCGTCACCACCGAGGCGGCCGCACTCGCCCAGGCGAGCGTGACCGCGGAGGTCGTCGGTCCGGCCAAGGGCCCGAAGATCCGGATGATCCACTACAAGAACAAGTCCGGCTACAAGCGCCGTCAGGGCCACCGCCAGCACCTCACGACGCTGCGCATCACCGGCATCTCCGCCTCACCGAACACGTCAGGAGCCTGAGCCCCGATGGCACACAAGAAGGGCGCGTCCAGCTCCCGCAACGGTCGTGACTCCGCCGCTCAGCGGCTGGGGGTCAAGCGCTTCGGCGGCCAGGTCGTCAAGGCGGGCGAGATCCTCGTCCGCCAGCGCGGCACGCACTTCCACCCCGGCGCGCAGGTCGGCCGCGGTGGGGACGACACCCTGTTCGCGCTCGCTGCCGGTGCCGTGGAGTTCGGCACCCGTGGCCGTCGCCGCGTGGTGAACATCGTCCCCGTCCCGGACAGCTCAGCCACTGCCGGCGTCTAGCACCCGGACGCGGTGAGCGTCCGATGGCCCAGTACATCGACCGTGTGGTCCTGCACGTCTCCGCCGGCAACGGCGGCAACGGCTGCGCGTCCATCCACCGCGAGAAGTTCAAGCCGCTCGGCGGCCCGGACGGTGGCAACGGCGGCCGGGGCGGCGACGTCCGCCTCGTCGTCGATCCCAACGTCTCGACGCTGCTCGACTTCCACTACCGCCCGCACGCCAAGGCGACCAGCGGCCAACCCGGTCAGGGCTCGCACAAGAACGGTGGCGACGGCGACGACCTGATCCTGCGCGTCCCCGACGGCACCGTCGTCATCGGCGACGACGGCGAGCAGCTCGCCGACCTCATCGGCGACGGCACCACGTTCGTCGTGGCGCAGGGCGGCAAGGGCGGCCTCGGCAACGCCGCACTGGTCGGCCCGCGTCGCAAGGCCCCTGGCTTCGCGCTGCTCGGCGAGCCCGGCGAGGTGCGTGACGTGACGCTCGAGCTGAAGAGCGTCGCCGACGTCGCGCTCGTCGGGTTCCCGAGCGCCGGCAAGTCGAGCCTCATCAGCGTCGTGTCCGCGGCGAAGCCGAAGGTCGCGGACTACCCGTTCACCACGCTGCGCCCGCACCTCGGCGTGGTCGACAGCGACACCGGTCCGTTCACCATCGCCGACGTCCCCGGGCTCATCCCCGGTGCCAGCAGCGGCAAGGGGCTGGGCCTCGAGTTCCTGCGCCACATCGAGCGCTGCGCGGTGCTCGTGCACGTGCTCGACTGCGCGACGCTCGAGCCCGGCCGCGACCCGATCTCCGACCTCGACGTCATCGAGGCCGAGCTCGCCGCGTACGGCGGGCTCGAGGACAAGCCTCGGCTCGTCGTGCTCAACAAGGTCGACGTGCCCGACGCGAAGGACCTGGCCGACCTCGTCACCCCGGACCTCGAGGCGCGCGGGCTCACCGTGTTCGCGATCTCGACGATCACGCGCAGCGGCCTCACCCCGATGCTGCGCCACCTCGGCTCCGTCGTGCGCCAGGTCCGCGCCGAGCGCCCGCCGGCCGCGCCTCCGCGCATCGTGCTCCGGCCGAAGGCGGTGGGGGAGAAGGAGTTCGAGGTCGTCGACCTCGGCGACCAGGCCTACGAGGTCAAGGGCGCCAAGCCGTTGCGTTGGGTCCGGCAGACCGACTTCAGCAACGACGAGGCCATCGGCTTCCTCGCGGACCGGTTGGCCAAGCTCGGCGTCGAGGACGAGCTCGCGAAGCACGGTGCGTTCGCCGGCGCCGAGGTGACCATCGGCCCGGTCACCTTCGACTGGGAGCCGACGCTCGGCGCCATCACCGCCGGCGCCCCGCGCGGCACGGACGTCCGCATCGACGACAGCGTGCGGCTCACCCGCGCCGAACGCGACCAGCGCTACGCCGAGCGCCACGACCTCGACGGCTTCGACGCCCTCGATGACGACGCCCTCGATCACGACGCTGTCGGCGACGCGGCCGACGGGGACTTCGACGACGAGGTCTTCGATGACGAGGACTGACGTCCGCGGCGCCAAGCGCGTGGTGCTCAAGGTCGGCTCGTCCTCCCTCACGGCCGGCGGCGTCGGTCTGGACGCGACGCGCATCGAGGAGCTCGCCGAAGCGGTCGCGCAGCGCCGGGCCGCGGGCGCGCAGGTGGTCGTCGTCAGCAGCGGTGCCATCGCGGCCGGCATCGGCCCGCTCGGCCTCGCGCGCCGCCCGCGCGACCTCGCGACGCAGCAGGCCGCGGCGAGCGTCGGCCAGCTGCTGCTCGTCGAGGCCTACGCGGCCGCGTTCGCGCGGCGCGACCTCACCGTCGGCCAGGTGCTGCTCACCTCCGACGACGTCACGCGTCGCGTGCACTACCGGAACGCGCGCACCACGCTCGAGCGGCTGCTCGACCTCGGCGTCGTGCCCATCGTCAACGAGAACGACGCGGTCGCCACCGACGAGATCCGCATGGGCGACAACGACCGGCTCGCCGCCCTGGTGGCCCACCTCGTCACGGCCGACGCGCTCGTGGTGCTCTCCGACGTCGACGGCGTCTACGACGGCGATCCCCGCACGTCCCCCACCGCCCGGCTGGTCACCGAGGTGCGCACCGCCGCCGACCTCGCCGGGCTCGGGCTCGGCGGTGTGGGCTCGGGCGTCGGCAGCGGCGGCATGGCCAGCAAGGTCGAGGCGGCCCGGCTGGCCGCCGGCGCCGGGGTGCACGTGGTCATCGGCCCCGCCGACCGGGCGGCCGAGGTGCTGGCCGGTGACGTCGTCGGCACCCACTTCCACCCCACCGGCGCCCGCATCACCTCGCGCCTGCTGTGGCTCGCCCACGCCACCCGCCCGCACGGCCGGCTGCTGCTCGACGCCGGCGCCGTCGCCGCGGTCGTCGAACGCCGGCTCTCCCTGCTCCCGGTCGGCGTGACGGCGGTGGAGGGGGACTTCGTCGCGGGCGACCCGGTGGAGCTGGTCGACGCCGCCAGCGGCGGCGTCATCGGCCGCGGCATCGTCCAGTACGACGCATCCGAGCTGCCGGCGCTGCTCGGACGCTCCACGAAGGACCTGGCCGCCGAGCGCGGACCCGCCTACGAGCGGGAGGTCGTGCACCGCGACGACCTGGTCGTCCAGTAGGGCGGACCGGCACGAGGCAGGAGAACCGGGCGTTCACGGCGAACGTGACATGGGTCACTACGATGTGATGCAGGTCACGTCCCGGAGGTGCTTCTCTTGCGTCGTCTGCGCGCACTCCCGCTGATCGCCGTCGCGGCCACGGCCCTGGCGCTCCTGCTGCCCGCGGGCAGCGCATCGGCGGCCGCGAACACGTCGGGGCTCCGGCTCACCGGGCTCAACAGCTTCGTCGACCCCTCCACCGGCGCGTTCCACATCGACGGCGAGATCGTGAACACCGGCGCTCCGGTCGACTCGGTGGCGGCGGTGCTCAACCTGGTCAACGCGGAGGGCAAGGTCATCGCGCAGGAGACGGCCTACGCCTCGATCCAGGTGCTGCTGCACGGCGGCCGGTCCGGGTTCGACGACCAGATGTCCGCTCGCCCCTTCGGGCTCGACCACATCGCGCTGTCGCACTTCCTCGCCCAGCCGCACCTCGTCACGCCGAGCCGCGGCCTCACGGTGACGGTGACCAGCGTGAACCGCAGCCCGACGCTCACCGACCCGCAGCTGATGACCGGCACCGTGCGCAACGACGAGCCGTACATCGTGCAGCTCGTGAAGCTCGTCATCACCTTCTACAAGGCCAACGGTGACGTCGCGTGGGTGGCCAACACGCTGTCCGCGGTGCAGGACCCGAACTTCCAGCCGAAGCAGACGCTGTCGTGGTCGGTGCCGTCGCACGAGGGGTACCCCGACTGGTCCACGTACTCCATCGCGTACAGCGCGAACGAGAACGGCGCCCCGCTGGTCGCGCCGATCCACCTCATCACGCTGCCCGCGGTGAAGCCGGTCGTGGTGCTCGGCGCGACGCTGTCGAACCTCGGCCACACCCCGGTCAGCGGGCAGCTGCCGAACACCAAGTACGTGCCGAAGCTGCCGGCGGACTACGGCCAGACCGCGGCCGCGGCTCCGCAGATCACCAAGCCGCCGACCACGGCGCAGCAGTCGCTGTCGGGATCGTCCTACATCGGGCCGAACGACGGCAGCAACGGTGTGGCACCCATCGACTTCCCGATCCTGCGCACGGCCCGCGACCTGCTCTTCGCGCTCATCGCACTGGTCCTCGCCTACATGCTGGTGCGCGCCGTGATGCGCCGGCAGCGTCGCAACGCCCGCCCCGCCTGAGACGCCGTCACCGCCGTCCGTAGCCTGGTGACGTGAACGACGTCATCGCGCTGGCCGAGCGCGGCCGGGTCGCGGCCCGGGCGCTCGCCACCCTCCACCGCGCGGCGAAGGACGCCGCGCTCGAGGCGGCCGCCGCCGCGCTCGGCGACCACGAGGCCGACATCCTCGCGGCGAACGTCCGCGACATCGACGCGGGCCGCGCGGCGGGCATGACCGACGCGCTGCTCGACCGGCTCACGCTCACCCCGCAGCGCATCGCCGGCTGCGCGTCCGGTCTGCGCCAGGTGGCATCCCTTCCCGACCCGGTCGGCGACGTCGTGCGCGGAGCGACGCTGCCCAACGGTCTGCAGATGCGCCAGGTGCGGGTGCCGTTCGGCGTGGTCGGCATGGTCTACGAGGCCCGCCCCAACGTGACCGTCGACGCCGCCGGCCTCGGTCTCAAGAGCGGCAACGCCGTCCTGCTCCGCGGCTCGTCCAGCGCCGCGGAGACGAACAAGGCCATCGTCGCCGTGCTCCGTGACGCGGTCGCGAGCACGGGCGTCCCGGCCGACGCGATCCAGCTCGTCCCCGCAGACTCGCGCGACACCGTGAAGCAGCTGCTGCAGGCGCGCGGCCACGTCGACCTCGTCATCCCGCGCGGCGGGGCCGACCTCATCCGCACGGTCGTGCAGGAGTCGCTCGTCCCGGTCATCGAGACCGGTGTCGGCGTCTGCCACCTGTACGTCGATGCGGACGCCGACCTCGACATGGCGGTCGCGCTCACGCTGGACGGCAAGGTGTCGCGCCCGAGCGTGTGCAACGCGCTCGAGACGCTGCTCGTGCATCGCGACGTCGCCGACGTGTTCGTGCCGAAGGTGCTCGCCGCGCTGCAGGAGAAGGGCGTCACCGTGCACGGCGACGACGCCGTGGTGCAGCGCGATGGGACGGTCGTCGCCGCGACTGACGACGACTGGGCCGCCGAGTACCTCTCGCTCGACCTCGCGATGCGGGTGGTCGACTCCTACGACGAAGCGGTCGCGCACGTGCGGCGCTGGTCGAGCGGCCACACCGAGGCGGTCTGCACGCGCTCGCTCGAGACCGCGAACCGCTGGGTCGCGGACATCGACGCCGCCGCGGTGATGGTGAACGCGAGCACGCGGTTCACCGACGGCGAGATGTTCGGCTTCGGTGCCGAGATCGGCATCTCCACGCAGAAGCTGCACGCTCGCGGCCCGATGGGCCTGCCCGAGCTCACCACGACGAAGTTCGTCGTCACCGGCGACGGTCAGGTGCGCGGCTAGACCCACCCTTCGACGGAAGCGGCTTCACTCCGTCTGAGAGCATGGTTCTCTCGCCCGTCGGACCGGGCCCGCGAGGAAGGTCGTCGATGCAGGATCAGCCGCAGTTCGAGTCGGTCGAGGACGTCACCAAGCGCCTCGAGGCCGCGGGTTACCTCACCGACGACGCCATCGCCACCACCGTGTTCCTAGCCGATCGGCTGGGCAAGCCGCTGCTCATCGAGGGGCCGGCCGGCGTCGGCAAGACCGAGCTCGCCAAGGCGGTCGCCTCCGCGATGTCGGGTGACCTCGTCCGCCTCCAGTGCTACGAGGGTCTCGACGAGGCCCGCGCGCTGTACGAGTGGAACTACAAGAAGCAGCTCCTCCGCATCCAGGCCGCGTCGTCGGACGCGAAGTGGGAAGAGACCCACGACGACATCTTCAGCGAGGAGTTCCTCCTCACCCGGCCGCTGCTGTCCGCGATCCGCCGGGACGAGCCGACGGTCCTGCTCATCGACGAGACCGACAAGGCCGACGTCGAGGTCGAGGGCCTGCTGCTCGAGGTGCTGTCCGACTTTCAGGTGACCATCCCGGAGCTCGGCACCATCCACGCCACCCGCCGGCCGTTCGTCGTGCTGACCAGCAACGCGACCCGCGAGCTGTCCGAGGCGCTCAAGCGCCGCTGCCTCTACCTGCACCTCGACTACCCGAGCGCCGAGCGCGAGACCGCGATCGTGCTCGCCCGCGTGCCCGAGGTCGGCGAGGCCCTGGCCGAGCAGGTGGTGCGCACCGTGCGCGCGCTGCGCGCGCTCGAGCTGAAGAAGGCGCCGAGCATCGCGGAGACGCTGGACTGGGCGGAGACGCTCGTCGCGCTCGGCTTCGACAACCTCGACGAGGCGGCGGTGAAGGGCACGCTCGGCGTGGTGCTCAAGCACGCGGCCGACCACCAGCGCGCGATCAGCTCGCTCAAGCTCGGCGAGAACAGCTAGGACCGGGACGACCGGCGATGAGCGCGGGGATCGAAGAGGTGGAGCCGTCGGCTCCGGGTCTCGTGGACCGCCTCGTCATGTTCGTGCAGGCGTTGCGCCGTGCGGAGGTGCCGGTCTCGACTGCCGAGTCGGTCGACGCGACGCGAGCGATCGGCGTGATCGACCTGCTCGACCGTGAGGGTCTGCGCGCCACGCTCGCCGCGACGATGTGCAAGCGGCCCGCGTATCGGCAGACGTTCGACGGGCTGTTCGAGCTGTACTTCCCGGCCCGGCTCGGCGACGGCCTCACGACGTCGGATGACGAGCTCGACTCCCTCGACGCCGAAGGGCTCGGCATCGACCCCGAGGACATCCCGGACGACGTCACCGACGAGGAGATGCGCAAGCTGCTGCGCGAGGCGTTGCTGCGCGCGCTCCTCGACGGCGACCCCGACCTGATCAAGCGGCTCGCGCGTGAGTCCGTGCGCCGGCTCGGCCGCGTGCAGGCGCAGCCCGGCCGCCAGACGTGGTTCGCCTACAAGGTGCTGCGCGCCATGAGCCCGGACACGCTCATCGCTGCGTTGCTCGACCTCATGCTGCAGGGCGCCGAGAAGGGCGGTCTCGCGGAGAAGGTCGCGCGGACCACGATCGCCGAGCGCATCAAGGCTTTCGAGCAGGCCGTCGAGGCCGAGGTGCGCCGGCGCGTCGCCGAGGAGCGCGGCATCGAGGCGGTCGAGAAGACGGCGGTCAAGCCGCTCGCCGACCAGGTCGACTTCCTGCGCGCGAGCCGGGCGGACCTCGCCGAGCTGAAGCGCGAGGTCTACCCCCTCGCGCGTCGTCTCGCGACGCGCCTGACCGCCAAGCAACGCCTCGGCCGCACCGGCCGGCTCGACTTCCGCCGCACGGTCCGCGCGTCGCTCGCGTACGGCGGAGTGCCGCTCGAGACGCACTGGAAGCCGAAGAAGCCGCACAAGCCGGAGCTCGTCGTGCTCTGCGACGTGAGCGGCTCGGTCTCGTCGTTCGCACACTTCACGCTGCTGCTCACCCATGCGCTGCGTGAGCAGTTCGCGAAGGTGCGCGCGTTCGCGTTCATCGACACCACGGACGAGGTGACACGGTTCTTCGGCCCCGAGTCCGACCTCGCCGACGTGATGACGCGCGTGCAGAACGAGGCCGACATCGTGTGGCTCGACGGTCACAGCGACTACGGGCACGCGTTCGAGGTGTTCGAGGAGCGCTACCCCGACGCCGTCGGTCCGAAGACCTCGCTGCTGATCCTCGGCGACGCCCGCACCAACCACCGCCAGCCCGGCACCGACACGTTGCGCCGCGTGTCGCAGATGGCGCGGCACACGTACTGGTTGAACCCGGAGCCCCGGTCGTACTGGGGCGGCGGTGACTCGGCCACCTGGTCCTACGAGCCCCTGGTCGACGAGATGGTCGAGTGCCGCAACGCGGCCCAGCTGTCGGAGTTCGTGGAGCGCATCCTCCCGCACTGATCGGTGGCGTGGGCGAACCGGATGGAGGGTCGCGGCGTCATATCCCCGACGGGCGACTGACGGGGGACTGCCGTGGACGGGCTCGAGGAATGGCTCGCTGACTCCTACGCGCCGGCGTACCGCGCCGCGTGCCTGCTCCTGCGCGACCCGGTCGACGCGCAGGACGCGGTGCAGGAGGCGTTCCTGCGCGTGTGGCGCTTCCGCGACGCCGTGCCCGCGGGCGCCGGGCGCCGGCCGTGGCTCTACCGCGTGGTCACCAACACCTGCCTGTCCCGGCTGCGGGCCCAGAAGGTCCGGGCCACCGTGCCGCTCGACGAGACGGACTCGGCGGCGGCACCGGGCGACTACGGCGACCCGACACGGGCCGCGGAGCTGTCCGGCATGGCCGCCGACGTCATCGCCGCGCTGGCCGCGCTGCCCGAGAGCCTGCGCGTGCCGGTGGTCCTGCGCTGGTACGTGGGCCTGTCGGAGAAGGAGGTCGCCGTCGCCATCAAGCGACGCCCCGGGACGGTGAAGTCCCGCCTGCACGACGCCAAGCAGCTGCTCGCCGGCGATGCCCGCCTCGCCGCCTGGGCCCGCACGGGCGCCGCCGACGCCGGCGCCACCACCAGCACCGAGGGGATCGCCCGATGACCATCACCGACGCCGACCTCGAGCGCCTCCTGTCCCTCGCCGCCTCCGAGTACGCCGTGCCCGCGGACGGCATCGAGGCCGTGCTCGCCGCCGAGCGCGCTCCCGCGGCGCCGAAGGTCCCTACCCGCCGGGCCTGGTCCGCCCCGCGCCCTCGCCTCGTCGTGGGCATCGCCGTGCTCGCGGTGCTCGGCATCTTCATCGGCGGTGTGGTCACCGCCGGCCACAAGAAGCACGGGTCACCTACCGCGGCCGGCTCGATCGGCCTGGTACCGGCCGGCGCTGCCCGGAGCGGACCAGAGTCGATGCCGAAGTTCGCTCAAGGCTCG
>DASZYF010000111.1:0-1984 GCA_035545535.1 Mycobacteriales bacterium
CCCCCCCCCCGACAGTGGTGAAGCGATCGTCTCGTGGTAGAGCGGCTACTGCGCTGACATGGCGGCGGCCATGCGGTCCGGACCCCACGCGCTGCCGGTCTCGAGGTAGGTCTTGAGGTCGGACAGCAGCATCGGCAGGCCGCCGCCCGCGTGGGTGACGACGCCGGACGTGATGCCCTCGATGGTCGGCGCGTCGGTCACATCGATCGTCACGGTGAGCAGGACGACGCCGTTCAGCTGCTCCTCGATCTCGTGGGTCAGCGTGCGCGGGCCCTCGGCCACCGTCTCCGGGCCGAAGTTCGGCGCCCAGGTCTGCACGAGCTTCTTCGGGGCGTCGGCCGAGATCACCTCGCCGGTGATCATCTGCGCGGGGAAGCCCTGAGCGACCATCTCCTCGGGGTTCTTCACCTCGTAGGCGCCGCCGGCCCGCAGGTCGTAGGTCGCGGGCATGCCGTACCCGTACCGGCCGTTGATGGCCGGGTCGACGATCGCGTCCCACACCTGCTGGGGCGTCGCCTTGATCCAGACCCGGTAGGTGTTCGTCGTCATGCCGTTCTCCGTGCGACTCAGTGCCGCCGAGGGTCGGCCGGCATCTCAGTGAGGTAGACGGCCCGATCCTGCCCGACTCATCGGCCGATGGTCAGAAGACGGGTTCGCCGGCTTCGACGCGGGACTTCAGCAGGGCGGCGAGGCGCTCGCGGTGGAACACGGCATCGCCGAACACGACGCTCGAGAGCTGTGCGCGCTTCAGGTACAGGTGCAGGTCGTGCTCCCACGTGAAGCCGATGCCGCCGTGCACCTGCAGGCCGCTGCTGGTGACGCGGGGGGCGGCGTCGCTGGCCCAGGCCTTCGCGGTGGACGCGGCGAGGGAGACGTCGGGCGCGCCGGTGGCGACGGCCCACGACGCGTACCAGGACGCCGAGCGGATGCCTTCGACGTCGACGAGCATGTCGGCGCAGCGGTGCTTCACGGCCTGGAACGACCCGATCGGCTTGCCGAACTGCTCGCGCACGCCGGCGTAGTCGACGCTCATGTCGAGCACGCGCTGCGCGACGCCGAGCAGCTCGGCGGCGTAGAGGGTGGCGCCCGCGTCGAGCAGGTCCGTCGCGAGGTCGGCCCCGCCGAGCGCGGTGCCCGCGGCGACGGTGCTCCAGTCGATGCGCGTGACCTGGCGGGTGACGTCCATCGCCGCGGTCGGCTCCGGACGCGTGGTCACCTCGTGCAGCGTCACGCCGTCGTCGGTGATGTGCACGAGCAGATCGGCGGCGGGCGCGTCGATCGCCAGCCCGCCGGCCCACACGACGCTGGCGACCTTCTCGCCGGCAGCGACCGGCTCCAGCAGGGCGTGCCCGGCGGCGGCCAGAGCGCGGGTGGCGAGCACGGCACCGGCGAACGGTGCGGGGGCCACGTGGTAGCCCACCTGCTCGGCGAGCACGCACGCCTCGACCCAGGTGAGGCCGAGCCCGCCCGCGTCCTCGGACAGCGCGACGACCGGCCAGCCCTGCTCCACCATCGCGGCCCAGAGCTCGGCGTCGACGCCGGTGTTGAGCACCTTGCGGACGCGCTCGCTGGAGGCGTGCCCGTCGAGGAGGTCACGGGCGGCGGCGGCCAGCTCGCGCTGGTCGGCGGACAGGTCGAACTGCACGGGCGAACCCTACTTGGCGACTGACACGCGCGTCAGAGAACCGGCCATGCCGATCGCGATGCGGGGAGCGGCCGCGGGCTCGAACCAGCGCAGCACCTGCACGAGCTCCGGGATGGGCAGCGAGACGCAGCCGATGGTCGGCTTGCCACGCGTCTGGTGCAGGAAGATCGCACTGCCCGCGCCCTTGATCACCGGGTGGCGGTTGTAGCCGATGACGGCCGCGTAGTCGTAGCGGGGGAGCGACTCGGTCGCGCGGGCGCGGACGTAGCGGGTGTCGACCCACTGGTTGTAGTGCGGGTCGCTCGGCACGTCGCACCACTTGTCCCACGGCCCGGTCAC
>DASZYF010000112.1:0-56349 GCA_035545535.1 Mycobacteriales bacterium
GCCGGCGCCGCCTTGGCGGCCGGAGCCGCGGCGGCGCGGCGGGCCGGAGCCGGCTTGGGTGCGCGCGTCACGACGGCCCGCTCGCGCGGGGCCGCGTCCGGGGCGGGCGGTGCGTCCGGCACCGCTTCGCGGTGGATCGGCTCGGGCTCGGCCATGCCGTCGGTCCAGGTGCCCGGCAGGTGGGGGTGGTACTTCGGCGCGGCGTAGGAGCCGTGCGGCGGGGTGACGCCGTGCTCGTAGAGCCACGAGCCGGCGGGGCGCTCGGTGGAGCGGGCCCGGCCGCTGGAGGGCTGCAGCTGGCGCTCGATGGGCGGCAGGTCGGGGAGCTCGGCACCGGCGGCGGCCTCGGCGGCGAGCGCGGCGGCGTCCTTCTCCTCGGACATGCCGATGGGGCCCTCGCGCTTGGCGTTGAGGAACTGCCGCACGACCGGCTCCTGGCTGGACAGCAGCATCTCGCGCGGGCCGAACATCGCGAGGTTGCGACGGAACAGCAGGCCGATGTTGTCCGGCACCGTGCGGGCGGTGTTGATGTCGTGGGTGACGATGAGGAACGTCGCCTCGATCTGGGCGTTGAGGTCGACGATCAGCTGGTTCAGGTACGCGGTGCGGACCGGGTCGAGGCCGGAGTCGGGCTCGTCGAACAGCAGGATCTGCGGGTCGAGGACCAGCGCGCGGGCGAGGCCCGCGCGCTTGCGCATGCCGCCCGAGATCTCGCCCGGGAGCTTCTTCTCGGCGCCGATGAGGCCGACGAGCTCGAACTTCTCCATGACGATGCGGCGGATCTCCGACTCGCCCTTCTTCGTGTGCTCACGAAGCGGGAAGGCCACGTTGTCGTAGAGGCTCTGCGACCCGAACAGCGCGCCGTCCTGGAACAGGACGCCGAACAGCTTGCGGGTCTCGTACAGGTCGCGCTCGGACAGGCGCGGCAGGTCCTTGCCCTCGATCCAGATGTGGCCGTTGTTCGGCCGGAGCAGACCGATGAGGGTCTTGAGGAAGACCGACTTGCCGGTGCCCGACGGGCCGAGCAGGACCGAGATCTCCCCCTTGGGGAGCGTGAGCGTGACGTCCTGCCAGATCGTCTGGCTGCCGAACCGCTTGGTCAGGCCCTCGACGCGTACCTCGACACCCACCGGCGGCGCCCGTCCCTTCCTGCATCGATCCCACCTCGAGGGGAGGGGGAGCTCCTCGTTGTGTTCGGTCCCGTCTGGACTGCCTTTATGGGGTGGATCGTCCGTTCTGGGCCGTCGGGGTCGGACACCCTGGGTGACGCTGTGACGTGGAGCACACTACGCAGACCGCCCACGCTACCGCCAGGTAGGACACGGCTGCGCCGCGGCTCGCCGATGCCTCACCAGCCCCCTGTGCCCCACCTGTGACCGACCTGTACAGCCGAAGGGGCGGCCACCCGTGGGTGGCCGCCCCTGACGAGCTGTGACGGTGCTGCGTGGCGGTGCTACGTGACGGTGCTACTTGACCGTGACGGTGGCGCCGGCGCCCTCGAGCGCCTCCTTGGCCTTGTCGGCCGTCTCCTTGTTGACCTTCTCGAGCAGCGGCTTCGGGGCGCCGTCCACGAGGTCCTTGGCCTCCTTGAGACCGAGGTTCGTGAGCGTGCGCACCTCCTTGATGACCTGGATCTTCTTGTCGCCCGCGGCCTCGAGGATGACGTCGAACTCGTCCTGCTCGTCGCCACCGGCAGCGGCCTCGCCGCCGCCCGCGGCGGCCGGGGCGCCGACGGCCGCGACCGCGACCGGGGCGGCGGCGGTGACGCCGAAGGTCTCCTCGAACTGCTTCACGAACTCCGACAGCTCGAGCAGCGTCATCTCCTTGAACGCGTCGAGCAGCTCGTCAGTGGACAGCTTCGCCATGATCGTCTAGTTCCTTCTCTACTTGGGTGGGATGGGTTCAGGACTCGGGTGCGGACTCGGCGGGTGCCTCGTCCGCGGGTGCCTCGGCAGCGGGTGCCTCGGGCAGCTCGGGGGCCTCGTCGGTCGCGTCGGCGTTGCTCGCAGGAGCCGCGCCGCCGTCCTCGAGCTCGACGGCCTCGTCGGCGGTCAGCGTGACCGAACGGCCCTCGCTGGCCGTCGCTACAGGCGCCTCGGCCGGCTCGGCAGCCTCGGTCGGCTCGGCAGCCTCGGGGGCCGGCGCACCGGCGCCGCCCTTGAGGACGCTCGGGTCGGCCTGGGCCTTGGCCTCGAGCGCTCCGACCAGGCGCGCGGCCTGGGACAGCGGAGCGTTGAGCAGGTAGACGGCCTGGCTGAGCGAGGCCTTCATCGCGCCCGCGAGCTTGGCGAGGAGCACCTCGCGGCTCTCGAGGTCCGCGAGCCGCTTGATCTCGTCCGCGGTGAGCGGCTTGCCCTCGAGCACGCCGCCCTTGACGATCAGCAGCGGGTGGTCGCGGCCGAACGTCTTGAGCGCCTTCGCGGCCTCGACCGGGTCGCCCTCGACGAAGGCGATGGCCGTGGGGCCGGTGAGCAGGGCGTCGAGGCCCTCGACCCCGGCGTCCTTGGCGGCGATCTTGGACAGGGTGTTCTTGACGACCTGGTAGGACGTCCCCGCACCGAGCGCGCGGCGGAGCTCGGAGATCTCGGCGACGGACAGGCCGCGGTACTCGGTGAGCACGGCGGCGTTGCTGTCGCGGAAGAGCTGGGTGACGTCGGCCACGGTCGCCCGCTTGGCGGTCGCCTTGCTGGCGCCTGCCATGGGCTGCCCTCCTGTGTTCGTCAGTGGTGGGTTCGTCAGTGCTGTCATCGGAGCGGTCAGGGGCCCCGAGATGACGAACGCCCCGGCGCAGTAGGCGCACGGGGCGGCAGGCAGGCGAGCTGCGGTGCTGCTCCGGCACTCCCCTGCGCAGGTCGTCCGCTCTCGCGGAGCCTTCGGCTGCTCGGACGGGTCCGGGCAGCGACCGGCGGTCTTCGGGTGGTGCAGGGACGGATCGGGAGAACGGTCTCCTCCTCCATCTGAAGACTAACAGACGCATGCCCGGACGACGGCGAAGGGCCGTCCCGAACGTTCGGGACGGCCCTTCGACGCGGCCAGCAGATCAGGCGGGCAGCTCAGGTGGTGGGCGCGGTCTCCTCGAGGAGGTTGCGCGTGCGGCTGGGGTCGACCGGGATGCCGGGGCCCATGGTGGTGGCGAAGGTGATCTTCTTCAGGTAGCGGCCCTTCGCGGCGCTGGGCTTGGCGCGCAGCACCTCGTCGAGGGCGGCCGTGTAGTTGTCGACCAGTTGGGCCTCGGTGAACGAGGCCTTGCCGAGGATCAGGTGCAGGTTGCTCTGCTTGTCGACGCGGAACTCGATCTTGCCGCCCTTGATGTCGGCCACGGCCTTCGCGACGTCCGGCGTGACGGTGCCGGTCTTCGGGTTGGGCATGAGGCCCCGCGGGCCGAGCACGCGGGCGATGCGACCGACCTTCGCCATCTGGTCGGGCGTGGCGACGGCGGCGTCGAAGTCGAGCCAGCCGTCGTTGATGCGGGCGATGAGGTCGTCGCTGCCGACGGCCTCGGCGCCGGCGGCCTCGGCCGCGGCGGCGGCGTCACCGGTGGCGAACGCGATGACGCGCACGGTCTTGCCGGTGCCGTGGGGCAGCGCGACGGTGCCGCGGACCATCTGGTCGGCCTTGCGCGGGTCCACGCCGAGCACGATCGCCGCCTCGACGGTGGAGTCGTACTTGGTGGTGGAGGTCTCCTTCGCGAGGCGGAGCGCCTCGAGCGGGGAGTAGAGCTTGGACCGGTCGACCTTCTCGGCCGCGGCCCGGTAGGCCTTGCTGCGCTTCATGTTCGTGCCTCTCCTGGGGTCTCCCCCGGTCAGTGGTCAGGCAGGCACCGGCGGTCGGTGCCCTCCCACGCGTGCGGGTCGTGCGAGTGGTGCAGGTCGTGCGGTCAGTGCGGTCAGTGCGGTCAGTGCGGTCAGTCGGTGACGGTGACGCCCATGGAGCGGGCCGTGCCGGCGATGATCTTCGCCGCGGCGTCGACGTCGTTGGCGTTCAGGTCCTTCATCTTGGACTCGGCGATCTCGCGGACCTGGGCCTGCGTGAGGGAGCCGACCTTGTCCTTGTGCGGGACGCCCGAGCCCTTCTCGAGGCCGGCGGCCTTGAGGATGAGGCGGGCGGCCGGCGGGGTCTTCGTGATGAAGTCGAAGGACCGGTCCTCATAGACCGTGATCTCGACCGGCACGATGTTGCCGCGCTGGCTCTCGGTGGCCGCGTTGTAGGCCTTGCAGAAGTCCATGATGTTGACGCCGTGCTGGCCCAGTGCGGGGCCGACCGGCGGAGCCGGGGTGGCCGCGCCCGCCTGGATCTGCAGCTTGATGAGGCCGGCGACCTTCTTCTTCGGAGGCATGTCTCTTCTTCTTCTCTTCGCGGTTGCTGGGGTGGTCTGGGCGGGTCGTGGCGCGCGTCAGATCTTGGAGACCTTGGAGAACTCGATCTCGACGGGCGTCTCGCGCCCGAAGATCGAGACGAGGACGGTGAGCTTCTGCGCCTCGATGTTGATCTCGCTGATGGTGGCGGGCAGCGTCGCGAACGGGCCGTCCATGACGGTGACCGACTCGCCGACGGTGAAGTCGGAGGCGACCGGGGCGGACGGAGCGGCGCCGCCGCCACCCGCCTTGCCGCCCCCCGCGGCGGCCGGGACGACCTCGGGCGCGAGGATGCTGACGATCTCTTCCAGGCGCAACGGGACCGGGTGGTTGGTGGGGCCGACGAAGCCGGTGACGCCCGGCGTGTTCTTGACGGCGTTCCACGACTCGTCGGTGAGGTACATCCGGACGTAGAGGTAGCCCGGGTACTTCTTCTGCGTCACCGTCTGGCGCTTGCCGTTCTTGATGACGACGACGTCCTCGGTGGGGACCTCGATCTCGTAGATCTCGTCCTCGAGGTTGAGGCTCACGGCGCGGGTCTCGAGGTTGGTCTTCACCTTGTTCTCGTAGCCCGCGTAGGAGTGCACGACGTACCAGTCGCCGGGGCGGGAGGCGAGCTCCTGGCGGAAGGCCTCGAGGGGGTCCGCATCCTCCGCGGGTGAGGCGTCGTCCGCGGGTGAGGCGTCGGCCGCCGCCTCGGTGAGGGGCGCGGCCTCCTCCTCGGTCGCGTCCGTCGACTCGACCGGCGCGTCGTCGATCAGGCCGTCGGTGGCGTCGGTGGCGTCGTCTGTGGCGTCCTCAGCGGTGTCCCCGGCGGCGTCCTCCGGGGTGGAGACCTCGGCCGCCTCGGGCGCGTCGATGTCGGCCGGGGCGTCGGCGAGGGCCTCCGCGGGCACCGCGAACGGGTCAGCGGCAGGAGCGTTGGTCACCGCTGTGCTGACCTCGGTGTCGGCCGCGGGGTCGGAGCTGTACTCGGAAGAGCTGTCGGACACGCTGGGTCTGCTTCTCTCTGGTTCGGGGGGCGGTTCGGGCGCCGGTCAGGGCGGTGCTCGACAGGGGTGGTCAGCCGAACACCTTGATGACCAGCTTGGAGAGCCCGAAGTCGATGCCCGACACGACCGAGACGATGAACGCCACGAAGACGACCACGACGATCGTGTAGGTCACGAGCTGGTTGCGGCTCGGGTAGATGACCTTGCGGAGCTCGGACACGACCTCGCGGACGTAGGTCCGGATCCGGCTGAAGATGCTCGGACGCTTGCCGCCGGAGCGCGCACCACGACCGCCGGCCTGGGGGGCCGGGAGCGGGCGTTCCTCGAGCGTCGTCACGTGGACTCCTGCGGGTCGGTTGGTGCGGGTGGTGCGGTGGGCCGTGCCGTGCTGCCGTGCCGGTGGTTCCTGGTGCCCGTCTCGCTGTACTACGTCCGGCCGGCGGCCCGGGTGCCCGGTCCACCGGCGCGGCTGGCAGGGGCGACAGGACTTGAACCTGCAACAACCGGTTTTGGAGACCGGGACTCTGCCAATTGAGCTACGCCCCTCCGGGCGCCGGTCGGGCCCTCTCTCGACCTGGGGCGACCTGCCGGAAGGCACGCCGCAACAGGGTCTCGAGGTGACCCGGGAAAGCAGTGTACGGGCACCGGTGGGGAGCGGGGACAATGAAGCACGTGACCGCCACCCCGCCCTCCGGAGAGCATCCCCGCATCAGCGCCCGCATCGGCGCGATCGCCCCGTCGGCGACCCTCGCCGTCGATGCCAAGGCGAAGGCGCTGCAGGCGGCCGGGGTCGATGTCATCGGCTTCGGCGCGGGCGAGCCGGACTTCCCGACGCCCGAGCACATCGTCGAGGCCGCGGTGGCCGCCTGCCGCGACCCGAAGATGCACAAGTACACGCCCGCAGGGGGCCTGCCCGGCCTCAAGGAGGCCATCGCCGAGAAGACCCGGCGCGACTCCGGCTACGGCATCACGCCCGCCCAGGTGCTGGTCACCAACGGCGGCAAGCAGGCGGTCTACGAGGCCTTCGCGACGCTGCTCGACCCGGGCGACGAGGTCCTGCTGCCGGCCCCGTACTGGACCACCTACCCGGAGGCCATCCGGCTCGCCGGCGGCGTCCCGGTCGAGATCCCGACGACCGCGGAGGCGGGCTACCTCGTCACCATCGAGCAGCTCGAGGCCGCGCGGACCCCACGCACGAAGGTCCTGCTCGTCGTCAGCCCGGACAACCCGACGGGCGCCATGCACTCCCCCGCCGAGATCAAGGCGATCGGCGAGTGGGCCGCCGAGGTGGGCCTCTGGGTCGTCACCGACGAGATCTACGAGCACCTCGTCTACGGGGACAACCAGTTCTCCTCGGTTCCCGTGCAGGCGCCGGCCATCGCCGACCGGTGCGTGGTGGTCAACGGCGTCGCGAAGACCTACGCGATGACCGGCTGGCGCGTGGGGTGGCTGATCGGCCCGACCGACGTCGTCACCGCCGCGACGAACCTGCAGTCGCACGCGACCTCGAACGTCAGCAACGTCGCGCAGATGGCGGCGCTCGCGGCGGTGTCCGGCGACCTGTCGGCCGTCGAGATGATGCGCAGCGCGTTCGACCGGCGCCGCCAGGTGATGCACCGGATGCTGTCCGACATCCCCGGCGTCGTGTGCCCCGAGCCGCAGGGCGCGTTCTACTGCTACCCCGACGTCTCCGCGCTGCTCGGCCGGCCGCTGCGCGGGCAGAAGCCGGAGACCACGACCGAGCTGGCGGCGCTCGCGCTCGAGGAGGCGAAGGTCGCGGTGGTGCCCGGAGAGGCGTTCGGTGCCCCGGGCAGCCTCCGGCTGTCCTACGCGCTGGGCGACGACGCCCTCGTGGAGGGTGTCACCCGGCTCGCGACCCTGCTCCGCGAGATCATCTAACGACGTCCCGGCTCAACTTCGTTGCACCCGTGCGCTCAAGCTGTCTCAAGGTGCAACGAAGTTCGCAGCAAACCGCTCGGCGGGCCCCGCGCCCGTTCCGCTAGCCGCCTTTGCCTTTGCCCTACGCGAGCTGGACGGTCGCGCGGCAGCCGGAGAGAACGTGGGAGCCGCCGCACTTCGCGGTCAGGGTGACGACGACCTGACGGCCGTCGAGCTTCTCGGTGACCTCACCGGAGACGTCGACGGTGGCGCCGCCCGCCTCGGGCACGACCACGGGCGAGGAGAAGCGCGTCCCGAACGCGACGACGGCACCCGGGTCGCCCGCCCAGTCGGTGACCACGCGGCCGGCCGAGGCCATGGTGAACATGCCGTGGGCGATGACGTCGGGCAGGCCGACGAGCTTCGCCGTGGTCTCGTTCCAGTGGATGATGTTGAAGTCGCCGCTGGCGCCGCAGTACTGCACCAGGTTGATGCGCTGCACGGGGAACGTGAGCGACGGCAGCGCGGTGCCGACCTCGACCTCGTCGTAGCTGACCGTGGCCGCCATCTCAGGCCTCCTGCTTCTGATCCGACTTGGGCGCGGCGGTTCCGCGGCTCACGATGACGCTGGTCGCGAGCGCGACGCGCACACCGGCCTCGTCGGTGACCGTGGTCTCGACGGTGAGCAGCTCGTTGCGCCCGGCGTCGCGGATGTCGGTGATGGCCTGCTGCGCCCGCAGCCGGTCCCCCGCGACCACGGGGCGGTCGAGCGCGAAGCGCTGCTCGCCGTGCACGACGAGCGCGTAGTTGAGACCGAGCTCGGCGTCGGTCGCCGGCGACGGGTGGGGGAAGCGGAACTGCAGGGTGGTGAGGAACGTCGGCGGGGCGACGACGTCGGCGTGGCCGAGCGCCTGCGCGGCCGCGGCGTCGGTGTAGGCCGGGTTGAGGTCGCCGATGGCGACGGCGAAGTCGCGGATCTTCTCCCGCGCGACCTCGTACACGTCGGAGGCCGGGTACGAGCGCCCGATCAGGTCACGGTTGAGCGGCACGGCACTCCTTCGAGGGGGGATGGATCACGGGAGGGCGGCGTAGACGAGCGCCTCGACGAGCGCGGTCGCCACGAGGAGGGCGCCGAGGCCTGCGATGAGCTCGAGGCGACGGCGGGCGGTGTGGTGCGGGATCCAGACGACCGCGAGGATGCCGACGACGAGCACGGCGGTGACGACGAGCGGCAGCGCGGTGGCCATGCCCCGGGTGCCGCCGCAGCCGAACGCGCCGTGGTGGTGCGCGCTCTTGTAGGCCTGGCAGGTGCCCGCGTCCGGCCACTTCTCGACGTTGAGCAGCGCGAGCATCAGGCCGAGCAGGATGCCGCCGGCCCCGACGAGGGCGGACGACCACGAGACGACCCGCTCCATGCTCGGGCGCCGGTGGTGCCTGTGGATCGTGCCCACCGGGTCCGCGGCCAGCACCTTGGGAGCCGGTGGGGTGACGACGAGCGTCGGCACAGCGGCCGTGGGCGGCGCGGTCGTAGGCACGGCGCTCGTGGGCGGGGAGACGACGACGGTCGGCGGGCCGGCGGGGACGGTGCGGGCCGGCGGGGCCGCGAGGTCTTCGTCGCCGACGAGCCAGTCGTCGCCGGCGGAGTCGGAGTCGCCCGCGGGGTCGCCAGCGGGATCGTCCGGGTAGGTCGCGTCCGGCGCGGCGCGCCGGCCCGTCCAGGTGGGGACGTCGCCGAGGTCGGGGGTGGTCGAGATGGTCACCATCGGCGGGACGTTCGGCGACGGCCGGTCGGACTGCGGGAACCAGGCCTCGTCGTGGGCGTGGGCGTCCTCGGGCCCGTCAGCCGCCGGCGCGGCCGGGTCGCCGGAGTCGCCGGGGGGGACCACCAGGTGGGACCGGAGTGGGGCTTGACCGGGCCGCAGGCCGGACTAGCGGGTCTCGCGGTGCTCGGTGTGCTGCCGGCAGTGCGGGCAGAACTTCTTGAGGTCCATGCGGTCCGGGTCGTTGCGCCGGTTCTTCCGCGTGATGTAGTTGCGGTTCTTGCACACCTGGCAGGCCATGGTGATCTTGGGACGGACGTCGGTGGCTGCCACGGCGGGTGTGCCTCTTCCTTCTCGGTCGTGCAGTGCTAGGTCGTGCAGTCTGGTCGTTCACGAGACGATCAAGGGTAGCGGTGGCCGGAATCGAACCGGCGACACAGCGATTATGAGCCGCTTGCTCTGCCGACTGAGCTACACCGCCGAGATCGGTGGTCCAGCCTACCGTGCGCGGCCGGGCGGCCGTGCTGCGTTCGTGGAGCCCCTTTACGGAATCGAACCGTAGACCTTCTCCTTACCATGGAGACGCTCTGCCGACTGAGCTAAAGGGGCTGGTCGAGCGCTGGCGAGCCTACAGGAGCCGCGCTGCCGCTCGCCGCGAGATCGCGGTCGACAGCCGCCCCTTGCGGGGCTTGGTGGCGGGTGATGGGTTCGAACCATCGTAGGCAGAGCCGACGGATTTACAGTCCGTTCCCTTTGACCACTCGGGCAACCCGCCAGGGTTCACACGCCGGCCTGGGCTAGCGTGCCGGGACGAGTTTAGGACATCGCGTGGGAAGGTCGGAAGTCGTGGCGGACGCATCGTTCGACGTCGTCTCCAAGGTCGAGAAGCAGGAGGTCGACAACGCCCTGAACCAGGCGGCCAAGGAGGTCGCGCAGCGCTACGACTTCAAGGGGACCGGGGCGAGCATCGAGTGGTCCGGTGAGGCCGTGCTCATCAAGGCCAACGCCAACGACCGCGTCATGGCCGTGCTCGACATCTTCAAGGAGAAGCTGGTCAAGCGGCAGGTGTCGCTCAAGTCGCTCGAGCACGACGAGAAGCCGTCGGCCGCCGGCGGCGATACCGCGCGCCTCGAGGTGAAGCTGGTCGCCGGCATCACCGACGAGAAGGCGAAGAAGATCGTCGCCCTCATCAAGGAGAAGGGCCCCAAGGGCGTGCACGCCCAGCGGCAGGACGACCAGGTGCGCGTCTCGTCGAAGAAGAAGGACGACCTGCAGGCGACGATGACGCTGCTCAAGGGCGAGGACTTCGGCATCCCCCTGCAGTTCACGAACTACCGCTGAGCGGCTCCCCGCTCGTCACCGTGAGAGCGCGGACGCGCGGCCGTTCCGCTCGAAGCGACCGACGAGCTCGGCCCGGTCGGCGTCGCTCATCGGCGCGAGCGGCTCGCCGCGCTGCGGGCGCCACCACACGTCCTGCGCGTCCCACCGCATGGCCCGCAGCGGCGTGCGATCCACCTTGTCGGTCGCCCCGACCGGCAGGGCCGTCAGCAGCCGCACGTAGCGCGGCATCCACTTGGTGCCGAGGTCGCGCTGCTCCCGCAGCCAGCCCTCGAACGCCGCGACGTCGAACGAGGCCGGATCGGCGACCTCGAGGACGGCCATGACCTGGTCGTCGACGGTGCGCTCGTCGGGCACGCCGAACACCACGGCGCCGCTGACGCCGGGGGCGCGCAGCACCACGCGCTCGACTGGGCCGGCCGCGAAGTTCTCCCCGTCGACGCGCAGCCAGTCGGCGGTCCGGCCGGCGAAGAAGAAGACGCCCGCCTCGTCGCGGTAGCCGAGGTCACCGGACCAGTACCAGCCGTTGCGCACCCGCGCGTTGGTCGCCTCGTCGTTGTTGTAGTAGCCCTCGAACCGCTCGAGCGCGTTGCGACCGACGATCTCGCCGATCGCCTCGTCGGCGTTGACGAGCCGGCCGCCGTCGTCGAAGCGGGCGCGCGGCCGCTCCTGTCCCGTCTCCGGGTCGACGACGGCGATGTCCTGCCCGGGCGCGGGGACGCCGAGCGCGTCGCGCGGTGCGCCCGGCGCGGGCACGAGGATCACCGCGTTCTCGCTCGAGCCGTAGCCGGTGACGACCAGGCAGCCGAACCGCTGCTCGAACGCGGCGACGTCGACCGGGGACGACTCGGGGCCGAGCACGACCTTGAGGCGGTGGTCGCGGTCGTCGTCCGCCGGTGGCGTCGCGAGGACGTAGGAGAGCGCCCGGCCCACCGTGTTGGCGAACGTCGCGCCGTGCGCGCGGATGTCGGGGATGAACGCCGACGCGGAGAAGCGGCGGCGCAGCACGAGCGTCGCTCCGCTGCCGAGCGCGGGGAACAGGCAGGAGAACAGCGCGTTGCCGTGGAACAGCGGCATCGAGCAGTAGAGGACGTCCTTGCTGCGAAAGCCCATGCCGCCGGTGCGCGCGGCTCGGGCCTGCGAGACCTTGACGGCCTTCGGCGCTCCGGTGGAGCCGGACGTGAACAGCAGGAGGAACAGGTCGCGCTCGCCGGGCAGCGACGCGGGCGGTGGCGCGTCGGCGTGGTCGGCGAGCAGCGCGGCGTAGGTGTCGCTCTCGATGGTCAGCACGTGACCGTCCGCGGCCCCGAGGTCGAGGCCGTCGAGCAGCGCGGCGTGCGCCGCATCGGTGATGACGAGCTCGCAGTCGGTGGCCCGGACGTCACGGGCGAGCTCGTCGCCGCGGCGCGTGCTGTTCACCAGCACACCGACGCTGCCGGACAGCGCGCAGCCGGCGAGCAGGTAGACCATCTCGGGCACGTTCTCGAGCAGCAGCGCGACGTGCGGCGGGCCTCCGCGGCGCTGCGCGGTCAGCAGCGCGGCGCGCACCTGCGCGTCCGCGACGACGTCCCGCCACGGGATCTCGGCGCCCTCGAAGCGCAGCCCGTGCTCGGCGTCGTCGGCGCGCGACAGGACGATCGTTGCCGCCGTGGCGTCGGACGGCACCGGCGCGGTCACTGCTGCGGCGCGGTCACTGCTGCGGCGCGAAGACGATCGGCAGCTTGGTGACCTGGCGGAGCAGCGTGGACGGCGGTCGCTCGGGCTCGCCGGCGAACCGGAAGTCGGGGAAGCGGGCGAGCAGCTCCTCGAGCAGCACCTTGCCCTCGAGGCGCGCGAGGCCCGCCCCCAGGCAGAAGTGCTCGCCGACGCCGAACGCGACGTGCGGGTTGGGGGTGCGGGTGATGTCGAAGGTGTCGGCGTCGTCGCCGAACACGGTGGTGTCGCGGTTGGCCGCCATGTAGTGCAGGACGAGGAACTGGCCTTCCTTGACGGGACAGCCGGTGACCTCGGTGTCGCGCGTCGCCGTGCGGGCCATGGCGAGGATCGGCGTGACCCAGCGCAGCATCTCCTCGACCGCGGTCGGGATGAGCGACGGGTCGGCGACCAGCGCGGCGCGCTGCTCCGGGTGCTTCGCCAGCTCCCACAGCCCACCGCTGATCAGGGCGCGCGTGGTCTCGTTGCCCGCGACGAGCAGGCTCATGCAGAAGCCGAGCTGCTCCTGGCGGGGCAGGTGCTCACCGTCGATCTCGGCTTCGACGAGAGCGGTCAGCAGGTCGTCGGTCGGGTTCTGCATGCGGGCGTCGAGCGCCGCGTTGAAGTACACGAACAGCTCGACCGCGATCATCATGTTCTCGTCGGTGAGCACGGTGGCCGCCTCGGCCACGGCGTCGCTCCAGCGCTTGAACTTCGCGCGGTCCTCACCGGGGACGCCGAGCAGCTCGGCGATGACGAGCAGCGGCAGCGGAGCGGCCAGCGCCTCGACGAGGTCGGTCTCCTCGGTCGGGTCGATCTTGTCGAGCAGCTCGCGGGTGAGCTCGCGGATGCGTGGCTCGAGCAGCGCGACGCGGCGCACGGTGAACGCCTTGTTGACCAGCTTGCGGTACTGCACGTGCCGCGGCGGATCGACGTAGAGGATCGAGTCGCCGCCACCGATGGGGCGGGCCCGGTCGCCCATGAGCACGCCCTTGCTCGAGCAGAAGCGCTCCGGGTCGCGGCTCACCTCCTGCACGGCGGCGTGGCCGGTGAGCGCCCAGTAGTCGGCCGGCTCGTACCAGTGCACGGGGCTGGCGGCGCGCAGCCGCGCGAGCGCGGGGTCGGGGTCTCCTGCGTAGAACTCGGGGTCGTCGAGCGGCGGGGTGAGGGAGGTGGTCACCGGAGTCGTGTCGGTCATGCGGATGCGCCCACCGGCTCCTTGTCGGCTCCCGCGGTCGCGGTCGCCCCCGCGGCAGCCGTCGAGATCGGCCGGAGGGCCCGCTGCTGCGACCACAGCACGGCCGTGACGAACGCCGCAGGCACCCAGATGAGCAGCGCGGCCCCGGCGATGGCGTCGGCGGTCTGGCCGCCGATCCAGAGCGCCACCCCGACCATCATCGCGATCTGCCCGTGGTAGGTCTGCAGCGAGATCAGGTGCGGGTGGCGCGTCCAGGAGCGGACGTCGCCTTCGGGGTCGTCGCGGGTCAGCAGCGCGAGCACGCCCACGAGCACGATCGAGGTGCCGAGGTAGCCGACCTGGCTGCCGAGCGGCAGGCCGAACCAGAAGCCCGGACCCGTGTAGTGGAACAGGTCGCCGAGGAAGAAGTGCTTCCCGAGGCGGCTGACCGGGTCGATGATCCACAGCGCCCAGACGCCGAGCATCACGCCGAGCGCGTACTCCTGCCAGACCCGCGGCGCCCGCAGCCGCCACGGGCCGCTCGCGATCAGGCGGCCGGTGGCGAAGGCGAAGTAGCCCTGGAACGTGTAGGACAGCGCGACCATCAGCGGCACGGTGCCGACGAAGATCTCGTCGTGGCGGGGGGCCGTGAACGTGTAGTGCGTGTACGGGAAGCCGAAGTGCGTCGACCCGTTCTCGGCCAGCAGGCCGAAGCCGACCGCGGTGACGGTGTAGATGGCGAGGTTGCGCCATCCCAGGTGCCGGCTGGCCCGCCAGACGTAGACGACGCCGAACAGCGAGACGTACCAGCGATGGACGAACGTGCCGTAGAGCTCGTGCATCACTGCACCCTTCGGGGGTCACGGGCGGCCGCCGCGCCCGGCGCGACCGTAAGAGTAATCACTCTCACGGTTCGACGCGATGCGCTCGGCGCTTTAGGCCCCGGGCAGGTGAGCCTCGAACCAGGCGTAGATCCGCGCCCACTCCTCCTCGGCCGGCCCGGGGTCGTAGCCGCCCCGCATGACCGGCTTGATGAAGGTGCCCATGAGCCGGTGCGACAGCTTCGGTGAGTGGCCGGGCGTCAGGAACGAGTGCCCGGTGTCGTAGGAGCGCACGTCGTGCTCCACGCCCGCCTCGGTGAGGCGCTTCTCGAGCACCTTGGCCTGCGGGCCGATGGCCTTGTCCTTGCTGCCGTAGGCCGCGATGACCGGGGCACAGCCCCGCAGCGTCTCGGTCGTGGGCGCCTGCCCGTAGTTCGCCGAGACCGCTCCGATGCCGTCGCTCGCGGAGCCGAGCAGCAGGGCCAGGCCTCCGCCGAGGCAGAAGCCGATGACGGCGATGCGGTCGCCGTCCACCTCGGCGCGGCCGGCGAACCAGGCCCGCACCGCCTCGAGCCGGTCCACGGTCACGCCGGGCTTCCCGCCGGCGATCTCGCGGAGCGCCTTCACGAGGCAGCCGGTGGTCGTGCCGGCGGACAGGATGTCCGGCATCGCCGCGGCCCAGCCGCGGGCGGCGAACCGCTCCCCGACCGCCGTGATGTAGGGGTGCACGCCCCAGACCTCGGCGAGGACGAGCACGCCGGGCCAGCCGCCCGTCGGCGGGGGCCCGTCGGGCAGCACCAGCTGGGTGCGCAGCGTGGCGCCGTCGGGCGCGATGACGTCGGCTTCGGTCCGAACGTCCTTGGGTCTTCCGGCCTGGGGTGTGCCTGCGGTCACGGGCGTGAGCCTGGCACCTCGGTCAGATGAGCGGAGTGCCCGCCATCTCCTCGAGCCGGCGGATGCGGTCCTGCAGCGGCGGGTGCGTGGAGAACAGCTTGCCGATGCCGCCGCCCCGGAACGGGTTCGCGATCATCAGCGCGCTCGTCGTCGCCAGCTTGGGCGTCTGCGGGAGCGGGGCCTGCTGGGTGCCGACCTCGAGCTTGCGCAGCGCGCTCGCCAGGCCGAGCGGATCGCCGGTGACCTTCGCCCCCGACTCGTCGGCCTGGTACTCGCGGCTGCGGCTGATGGCGAGCTGCACGACCGTCGCGGCGATCGGCCCGAGGATCGCGAACAGGAGGAGCACGGCGCCGTTGTCCCGGTCATCGTTGCTGCGCCCGCCGAACCCACCGAAGATCGCGGCGAACTGCGCCATCTGCGCGAGGAACATGATGACGCTCGCGAGCCCACCCGCGACCGACGCGATGAGGATGTCGCGGTTGGCGACGTGGCTGATCTCGTGGCCGAGGACGCCGCGGAGCTCGCGATCGTCCATCAGCTGCATGATCCCCTCGGTGCAGCACACGGCCGCGTGCTGGGGGTTGCGGCCGGTGGCGAAGGCGTTGGGCGCCGGCGTCGGCGACAGGTAGATGGCCGGCATCGGCATGTTGTTGCGCTGGGCGAGGTCGCGCACGATCGCGTACAGGCGCGGCTGCTGCACCTCGCTCACGGGGTAGGCGTGCATCGATCGCAGCGCGAGCTTGTCGCTGTTGAAGTAGGAGTAGCCGTTCATCGCGAGCGCGATGACGACGGCGATGACGAGGCCGCCACGGCCGAACAGCGAGCCCACGCCGACGATCAGCGTCGACAGCACGCCGATGAGGACGACGGTCTTGAAGCCGTTCAGGAAGTGCTTGTGCTCCACGGTCGGTTCAACGCCTTTCATGCTTTTCTCAGTTCCCAGGATGCACCTGTGACCACGCCGTGAGGCGGGTCGCGTCGTGCACCAGACCGCCGGGCTCAGAGGCGGGGTAGTCGAACGCGGGCTGCCAGGACAGCGCGTCGTAGGGGCAGACCTCGACGCAGATGCCGCAGTAGAGGCAGAGCGACCAGTCGATCTCGAAGCGGTCGAGCACGGTCGTCGTGACCGGCCGGCGCCCTTCGCGCTCGCTTGGGGTGGTCTCTGTGTGGCCCTCGATGGTGATGCACCAGTCGGGGCACTCCCGGGCGCACACCATGCACGCGGGGCACTTCGCGGGGTCGAGCGCGATGACGCCGCGGCTGCGCGGCGGGGGCGCGCTGTCCGCGCTGTCGGATCGGCCCGCTCGCGGGCTCCCGGCGCCGGTCACGCGTCGGCGCCGTAGGGGCGGGGCGGGCGGCCGCGCGCCCCGGCCGGGTCCGCAGCGCCGGGCCAGTCGAGGACCTGACGGGCGACGAGGGGGGTGTCCTTGCGCAGCGGGTGCCAGCCCCCGGGCGCGTCCGGCGTGAGGAGCGGGCGCAGGTCTGGGTGGCCGGCGAACGTGATGCCGTGCAGGTCGTGCGCCTCGCGCTCGTGCCAGGCCAGGCCCGGCCAGACCGCGGTGAGCGTCGGCAGGGTCGCGTCGTCCCGGGGCACGAGCGTCCGCAACGCGACGCCGTGCCGCTGCTCCACCGACCAGAGGCGCACGATGACGGCGTAGCCGTCGGCGTCGCCCGGGCGGCGCGGCACCTCGTCGCTCGCGGCCAGGAAGTCGGGCCAGTCGCAGGCGGTCTCCGGCCGGTCGCGCAGCGCGAGGACCGCCTCGACCCAGCGGTCGCGGACGACGGTCGCCGTGACCAGGCCGGGTCCGGCGGCGACATCGGCGTCCGGCACGACCACCCGGACCGCGTCGACGATCGGGTCAGCGGACGGGTCAGTGCCCGTGTCAGCGTCCACGGAGGTCCTCCAGCACGCCGAGCAGCGCCTCCGGGCGGGGCGGGCAGCCGGGGATCCAGACGTCGACCGGCAACAGCTGGTCGACCCCCTTGGTGACGGCGTAGGAGTCCCAGTACGGCCCGCCCGCGTCGGCGCAGGCGCCCACGGACACCACCTTGACCGCGCGAGCGCGGTCGGCGATCTCCTGGTGCCGGCGCGCGACCAGCGGCGCCAGCACGTCGGTGACCGTGCCGGAGACCAGCAGCACGTCGAGGTCCGGTTCGGGATCTTCGTCCGACTCGTGCCGCAGCAGGTCGGGCCGGCCCGTGGCGGCGGCCGCGACCTCGACCGCGCAGCAGGCCAGGCCGAGGTCGGCCAGCCACACGCGGGTCGTTCCGGCGTACCGGTACGGACGCACGCGTCGAGCCTACGAGTGCGCCGGCCGGACGCAGTTCCATGAGAGCCGAAGTGAGCCCGGCCACAACAGGCTCCGTGCACCGGTTGGACCACTAGGATTCATTCGTTGCACGCGGGGGCGACGAAGCCTCCGCCCGCCGAGGAGACGTATGACCGAGACCCTCCCCTCCGGCGACGCTGCTTCTGCCTCGCCCCTCATGTACGGCGCCGGGACCGAGGTCCGGACGCTGGACCGCGTGGTCATCCGGTTCGCCGGTGACTCGGGTGACGGCATGCAGCTGACCGGAGAGCGCTTCACCGCAGAGACCGCCGCCCTGGGCAACGACCTCTCGACGTTCCCGGACTTCCCGGCTGAGATCCGCGCCCCCGCCGGCACGCTCAACGGCGTCAGCGGCTTCCAGCTGCACTTCTCCGACCACGACATCCTGACGCCGGGTGACGCGCCCGACGTGCTGGTCGCGATGAACCCGGCCGCGCTCAAGCGCAACGTCAGCGAGGTCCCCCGCGGCGGCACGATCATCGTGAACACCGACGAGTTCACGAAGCGCGCGCTCGCGAAGGTCGGCTACGAGAGCGACCCGCTCGAGGACGGCTCGCTCGAGGGCTTCCAGGTGCACAAGGTGCAGCTGACGACGCTGACCACCGGCGCGGTCGAGGCGGCGTGCGGCATCGGCCACGAAGAGGGCCAGGTCACCAAGAAGGACGCCGAGCGCGCGAAGAACATGTTCGCGCTCGGCCTCATGAGCTGGCTCTACCACCGGCCCACCGAGGGCACGATCGCCTTCATCAAGAGCAAGTTCGCGAAGAAGCCCGCCATCGCCGCCGCGAACGTCGCGGCGTTCACCGCCGGCTGGAACTACGGCGAGACCACCGAGGGCTTCTCGGTCACGTACGAGGTGGCGCCGGCCACCGACATCCCCGCCGGCCAGTACCGCCAGATCAGCGGCAACGTCGCGCTCGCCTACGGCCTCATCGCCGCGTCGCACCTGACCGGCCTGCCGCTGTTCCTCGGCGCCTACCCCATCACGCCGGCTTCCGACGTGCTGCACGAGGTGAGCAAGCTCCGCCGGTTCGGCGTCACCGCGTTCCAGGCCGAGGACGAGCTCGCGGCGGTCGGTGCGGCGCTCGGAGCGGCGTTCGGCGGCGCTCTCGGCGTCACGACCACGAGCGGCCCCGGCATCGACCTCAAGAGCGAGACCGTCGGGCTCGCGCTGATGCTCGAGCTGCCGCTGCTCATCGTCGACATCCAGCGCGGTGGGCCGAGCACGGGCCTGCCGACGAAGACCGAGCAGGCCGACCTGCTCGCGGTCATGTACGGCCGGCACGGCGAAGCGCCGGTTCCGGTCGTCGCCGCGAAGTCGCCCGGTGACTGCTTCGACGCCGCGCTCGAGGCGGTGCGCATCGCCACGACGTACCGCACGCCGGTCTACCTGCTCACCGACGGCTACCTCGCCAACGGCAACGAGCCGTGGATGCTGCCGCAGGTCGCGGACCTGCCGGCGATGCCGGTGGAGTTCGCCACCGAGCCCAACGACACGAGCGCGTCGGGCGAGAGCGTCTTCCTTCCCTACAAGCGCGACCCCGAGACGCTGGCGCGACCGTGGGCGATCCCCGGCACGCCGGGCCTCGAGCACCGCGTCGGTGGTCTCGAGAAGGCCGACGGCACCGGCGCCATCAGCTACGACCCCGCGAACCACGACTTCATGGTCCGCACGCGTCAGGCGAAGGTCGACGGCATCGTGCGGTCGATCCCCGACCTCACGGTCGACGACCCCAGCGGCACCGCGAAGGTGCTGGTCCTCGGCTGGGGCTCGACGTTCGGTCCGATCCAGGCCGGCGTGCGTCGTGTGCGGCGCAAGGGCCTCGCGATCGCCCACGCGCACCTGCGCCACCTCAACCCGTTCCCGGGCAACCTCGGTGAGCTCCTGTCGTCCTACGACAAGGTCGTCGTCCCCGAGATGAACATGGGCCAGCTCTCGCAGCTGGTGCGCGCGAAGTACCTCGTCGACGCCATCAGCTACACGCAGGTCCGCGGTCTGCCCTTCAAGGCGGCCGAGCTGGAGCACGTCTTCACCGAGCTCATCGACGCGATCGGAGCCTCCGCATGAGCACCGCCGACCGGATCGCGCCGAACCGGCTGCTGCAGCTGGTCCCGGCCACGCCGTCGGACCTGACGCGCAAGGACTTCTCCAGCGACCAGGAGGTGCGCTGGTGCCCGGGCTGCGGTGACTACGCGATCCTCGCCGCCGTGCAGGGCTTCCTGCCCGAGCTGGGCGTCAAGCGCGAGAACGTCGTCGTCATCAGCGGCATCGGCTGCTCGTCGCGCTTCCCGTACTACGTCGAGGCCTACGGCATGCACTCGATCCACGGCCGCGCGCCGGCGATCGCCACCGGTCTCGCCGTGTCGCGCCCCGACCTGTCGGTGTGGGTCGTCACGGGTGACGGCGACGGCCTGTCGATCGGCGCCTCGCACCTGCTGCACGCGCTGCGCCGCAACGTGAACATCAAGATCCTGCTGTTCAACAACCAGATCTACGGCCTGACGAAGGGGCAGTACTCCCCCACGTCCGAGATCGGCAAGGTCACGAAGTCCACGCCGTACGGCTCGGTCGACGCGCCGTTCCGCCCGGTGTCGCTCGTGCTCGGCGCCGAGGCCAGCTTCGTGGCCCGCACGATCGACAGCGACCGCAAGCACCTCACGTCGGTGCTGCGCGCGGCGGCCGAGCACCCCGGCTCGGCGTTCGTGGAGATCTACCAGAACTGCCCCATCTACAACGACGGCGCCTTCGACCGCCTCACCGACGCCGACAGCCGCGACACCGCGGTGCTGCGCATGGAGGTCGGCGAGAAGCTGGTGTTCGGCGACAAGGGCATCGTGCGCGGCGCCGACGGTGAGCTCACGGTCGCCGCGGCGGACGATCCGGGCGTCGTCGTGCACGACCCGACGCGCAACGACCCGTCGCTCGCGTTCGCGCTCTCGCGCCTCACCGAGCCGACGCCCATCGGCGTGTTCCGCAACGTCGACCGGCCGAGCTACGACGAGCTCTCACGCGCCCAGATCGAGATGGCGCGGGAGAAGGAGGGCCCGGGCGACGCCGAGGCCCTGCAGAAGCTGCTCACGGGCCGCGACACCTGGAACGTCGGCTGACGTCTCGGGACGCGCTGGAGGCGGCCGCGCGCGACGCGGCCACCGAAGGCGACGAGCTCGACGACCTGGTCGCTCCGCTCACGGCGGAGGGCTGGGCGACGGCCACGCCCGCGGACGGCTGGTCCGTGCGCACGACCATCGCGCACCTGCACGTCAGCGACGAGGCCGGTCTCGCGTCGACCCGCGGCGACGACCTGACGCCGTACATCCCTGCGATCCTCGAGCCGGCGTTCGACGGGTCCGACGCCGAGCTGCTGGCGGCCTGGCGGGCCGGTCGGGCCGCGCTGCAGACGGCGGTGCTCGCCGTGCCCGACGGTCAGAAGCTGCCGTGGTTCGGTCCGCCGATGAGCCCGATCGCGTTCTTCACCGCACGGCTCATGGAGACCTGGGCGCACGGCCAGGACATCGCCGACGCGCTCGGCGTGCGGCGCGCCCCGACCGCCCGCCTGCGGCACGTGTGCGAGATCGGCTTCCGCACGCGGGCGTGGTCCTACACCGTGGCCGAGCGGGTGCCGCCCGACGTCGCGGTGCGGGTCGCGCTGACCGCGCCCGACGGATCGATCTGGACGTGGGGCCCGGAGGACGCTCCCGAGCGCGTCACCGGCAGCGCCCACGACTTCGCGCTGCTCGTCACGCAGCGCCGCCACCGCGACGACCTCGCTCTCGCGGCCGACGGCCCGGCCGCCGACGAGTGGCTCGCGATCGCGCAGGCGTACGCCGGCTTCCCCGGCACCGGGCGACCCGCGGGACTGCCGGCCGCCTGAGGCCCTCCCAGGACGTGCCAGGGTGGGCAGCGTGACGCTGCCCGACCGCGATCCGTCCCGCGCGCTGCGCATCGGCAACTGCTCCGGGTTCTTCGGTGACCGCATGGCGGCGCTGCGCGAGATGGTCACGGGCGGTCCGCTCGACGTCGTGACGGGTGACTACCTCGCCGAGCTCACGATGCTCATCCTCTTCCGCACGCAGGCGAAGGACCCCACGCGGGGCTACGCCGCCACGTTCCTCCGGCAGCTCGAGGACGTGCTCGGCGAGATCGCCGACCGCGGCGTGCGGGTGGTGGTCAACGCCGGCGGCCTGAACCCGGCCGGCTGCGCGGACGCGGTGCGGGTGCTGGCCACGAAGCTCGGCGTGGACGTGCCGGTGGCCCACGTCGAGGGCGACGACGTGCGCGGGGTCGAGGGCATCCCCCCGGGCAGCGTCACCGCGAACGCGTACCTGGGCGGCTGGCCGATCGCGGCGGCGCTCGAAGGCGGCGCGCAGATCGTCGTGACGGGGCGCTGCACCGATGCCGCGCTCGTGGGCGGGCCGGCCGCGTGGTGGCACGGCTGGGCCCGTGAGGACTGGGACGCGCTCGCGGGCGCCGTCGTCGTCGGCCACGTGCTCGAGTGCGGCACGCAAGCGACCGGTGGCAACTACTCGTTCTTCCAGGAGGTGCCCGGCCTCGAGCACCCCGGCTTCCCGCTCGCCGAGGTCGAGGCCGACGGCAGCGCGGTCATCACCAAGCATCCCGGCACCGGCGGGCTGGTCAGCGTCGGCACCGTCACCGCGCAGCTGCTGTACGAGATCGCCGAACCGCACTACGCCGGGCCCGACGTCGTCGCCGACTTCGCCTCGATCACGCTGACCGACGACGGTGCCGACCGCGTGCGCATCAGCGGGGTCCGCGGTGCAGCGCCACCGTCCACGCTGAAGGTGGCGACGAACACGCTCGGCGGGCTGCGCAACGCGATGACGTTCGTGCTGACCGGGCTCGACATCGAGGAGAAGGCGGCGCTCGTGAAGCGCACGCTCACCCCACACCTCGCCGGCCTGCGTGAGGTGACGTGGAACCTCGCGCGCACGGATCACGAGGATGCCGACACCGAGCAGGCCGCGAGCGCGCAGCTGACGGTCGCGGTGAAGGACAGCGACCCGAACAAGGTCGGCCGGGGCTTCTCCTCGCTCGCCGTCGAGATCGCGCTCGCGTCCTACCCGGGCTGCACGCTCACCTCCCCGCCCGGCGACGGCGCCCCCTACGGCGTCTACACCCCTGCCTACGTCGACAAGCGGCTCGTCACCGCGACCGTCGTGCACGCGGACGGCCGCCGCGAAGAGGTGCCGCACACCGCGCCGACCGGCTCGTCGGCATCCATGTCCCTGCGGGCGTCCGCGGGCGCGGCAGCCGGCGCGGGCGACAGCGCTCCGCCGGTGAAGGCTCGGCGGGTGCCGCTCGGCACCGTCGCGGGCGCACGCAGCGGCGACAAGGGCGGCAACGCGAACGTCGGCGTGTGGGTGCGCAGCGACGCGGCGTACGCGTGGCTCGCCGACCACCTCGACGAGGACCGCGTGCGCACGCTGCTGCCGGAGACGAAGGATCTCCCGGTCACGGTGCACGAGCTGCCCAACCTGCGCGCCGTGAACGTCGTCATCGAGGGGATCCTCGGCGAAGGCGTCGCGTCGAGCACCCGGTTCGACCCGCAGGCCAAGGGCCTCGGTGAGTGGCTGCGCTCCCGCATCGTCGACGTCCCTGTCCACCTGCTCGAGGGCTGAGCATGGCCCGGCGGCGCGCGTACGCGATCGAGGAGCATCGCGATGTCGAGACGCCGGGCGCCGACGGCACGACCTTGCTCGTCGACCGCTACTCCCCCGTCACCGACGAACCGCGGCCGACGTTCCTGCTGCGCACCCCCTATGGGGCAACCGCGCCGATCCGCTTCCAGTACGGCAAGCGGATGGCGCGACGCGGCTACCACGCGGTGATCCAGCGCTGCCGCGGCACGTTCGGCAGCAGCGGCCCCTTCGAACCGATGGTGCACGAGGCCGACGACGGCCAGGCGGTGCTGGCCTGGCTGCGCAGCCAGCCGTGGTTCTCGGGCCGCCTCGTCACCGCGGGCGCGAGCTACCTGGGATTCGTCCAGTGGGCGCTCGGCGCCGACGCGCCTCCGGAGCTCGTCGCCCAGGTCATCGAGATCGCCCCGTTCGACTTCGCGACGTTCACGCGACCGAGCGGATCGTTCCGGTTGCGGACCGGGCTGTCGTGGGCGGACCAGGTCACCCACCAGGAGGCGAACGCCAACCTGATCGGCACGTTCCGCGGGTTCTTCCTGCAGCAACGGCGGTTGCGGCCCGCCTACACAGCCCTCCCGCTCGAGACGTCGTACCGGAGGCACACGGGCGCGACGATCCCGTTCTACGAGTCGTGGCTGCAGCCCGGGCTCGACGGGCTGGCGGAGGCCATGGACCTGTCCGCGGTCGTCGACCGGCCCGGACCGCCGCGGCTCATCATCGGCGGTTGGAACGACATCTTCGCCACGCAGACGATCGCGAGCTACGAACGCCAGCGCGCGACCGGCACGCACGTGTCGCTGCTCATGGGCCCGTGGACCCACCTCGGCTACGCACTCGGGGCGCGGGACGCGCTGCCCGCGATGCTGAGGTGGCTGGACCAGCACGTCGACGGGACGTGCGAGCGCGAGCACGGCGTGCGCGTGCACGTCGGCGGCTCGAAGCAGTGGCGCACGCTGCCCGCGTGGCCGCCCGCGACCGAGACTTCGACGTACTGGCTCGCACCGCACGGCGTGCTGTCGGGCCGCGCGCCGTCCGGCGACGGCGCGACGACGATCACCTACGACGCGGCCGATCCGACGCCCGACGTCGGGGGTCCGGTGCTGGCGCTGCGTGACGGCCCCCGGGACACGCGGCCGTTGCTGCGGCGCTCCGACGTCGCAGCGTTCACGTCCGAGCCGCTGGCCGACGACACCGAGGTGCACGGTGAGGTCGAGGTGCGGTTGTCCGTGACGACCAGCAGCCCGCACGCCGACGTGTTCGTCCGCCTGTGCGACGTGGCGGACAGCGGCAAGGCGATGCACGTGACCGATGCGCTGGTCCGCCTGACCGACGAGAATGCTCCCGCACCCGACGGCTCGCGCGCCGTGACGCTGCGCCTCACGCCGACCGCCCACCGCTTCGCCGCCGGGCACCGGCTACGCCTGCTCGTGTCGGGAGCAGCGCATCCGCGCTACGCGCGCAACCTCGGCTCGGGCGAGCCGCTCGCGACCGGGACGCGTCCGCGGCGCATCGACTACGTCATCCACCACGACGCCGCCCGGCCGGCCGTCGTGGAGCTGCCCATCACTCCGGGACTGGCACCGTGACCGACGACGAGATCATCGCGGCCGTCGCCGCGACCCGATGGGCGGCGATCTACTCCGACGTCGACCTGATCGTGCGCTGGGTCAGCCCGGAGATGCGGGAGATCCTCGGCGTCGGCCCCGACGACGACGTCGGCGAGGGGCTCCACATGCTCGAGGCGTTCCTCAAACCGGCGTGGGTCGCCGCGATCACCCCCGCGTCGCAGCAGGTGATGGCGCAGATGATCGTCCGCATCGCCGAGAGCGAGCTGATGGACCGCCCGCCCGTGATGTCCGGCCGCCTCGTCTACACGGTCCCGGGGTTCGCCGACGCCGAGGTGCAGTGGATGTCGTTGGTGATCGCCCGCCCGGGACCGGGCAAGGTCGGCACGGAGCCGGCCGGGGTGCTCATCATGTTCGGCAGCGCGCTGCGGGCGTCGGTGACGGACGTGCTGGTGCGCGGGAGCGAGGACCTGCTCGAGCGCGTCGCCGCGCTGCGCGAGCCGCAGCGCGCGCAGGCCGCGGTGCTCGTCGCGGACATCCAAGGATCGACGGCGCTGGCGCGCGGCTTGTCCAGCAGTGGCTACTTCCGGCTGCTGCGCGAGCTGCTGGGCGCGGTGGACGACGAGGTCGTGCAGCGCAACGGCATCGTGTCGAAGCACCCGGGCGACGGGGTGGTCGCCTTCTTCCGCGCCGAGGACTGCGGTGGTGTGAGCGGCGCCGCCCACGCCGCCATCGCGGCCGCCCTCGCCATCCGCGCCGCGGTGGACCGGGTCGTGCACGTGAACGGGAGCGAGCTGCCGCTCACCGACGATGACTGCCTCGTCGACACCGGCGTGCACTGGGCCGACGCTCTGCACCTCGGGCAGGTCGTCACCGGCGGCCGGCTGGAGGTCACCGGCCTCGGCGAGGAGGTCAACCTGACCGCCCGCCTCCAGGCAGCGGCCCGGGACGGCGCGCTCCTCGCCAGCAAGGCGCTCGTGGAGCGGCTGGACACCGTCGACGCGGACGCGCTCGGGCTCACCGTCGACACGATCCGCTACACACCCGTGGCCGACCTGCCGGGCGTCCCGGCCAAGAGCGCGGCCGACGCCGGCCTCCTGCCGGTGGTCGACCTCGTGCCACTGCTCTTGCCGCACTGACCGCATCGGGAGAGGGTGGGGTCATGGAGATGACCCACCTCGGCCGCACCGGTGTGCTCGTGAGCCGCCTGTGCCTCGGCACGATGAACTTCGGCCCGCAGACCACGGAGCCGGACAGCTACGCGATCATGGACCGCGCCCTCGACGAGGGCATCAACTTCTTCGACACCGCCGACGTCTACGGCTGGAAGAAGGGCGAGGGCATCACCGAGCAGATCATCGGCCGGTGGCTCGCCCAGGGCGGCGGGCGGCGCGAGAAGGTCGTGCTCGCCACCAAGGTCAACGGCGCGATGGGCGACTGGCCCAACGAGTCCAAGCTGTCGGCGCTGCACATCCGGCGCGCGTGCGAGGCCTCGCTGAAGCGCCTGCAGACCGATCACATCGACCTGTACCAGATGCACCACGTCGACCGGGACACTCCGTGGGAGGAGATCTGGCAGGCGATGGACCTGCTCGTGCAGCAGGGCAAGGTGATCTACGTCGGGTCGAGCAACTTCGCCGGCTGGCACCTCGTCTCCGCGATGGAGGCGGCGCGGAAGAAGGGCGTGCTAGGGCTCGCGAGCGAGCAGTCGCTGTACAACCTCGCGGTGCGCGACATCGAGATGGAGGTCCTCCCCGCGGCACGGCACGAGGGCATCGGCATCATCCCGTGGAGCCCGCTGCAGGGAGGCTTGCTGTCGGGCATCCTGAAGCGCACCGACACCGCGCGCTCGACCGCGGGCCGTTCGAAGGACACCATCGAGGCCCGCCGCCCGCAGGTGGAGCAGTACGAGGCGCTGTGCGACGAGCTCGGCGTCGCACCGTCCGTCGTCGCGCTCGCGTGGCTGTTGCACCAGGAGGGCGTGACCGCGCCGATCATCGGTCCGCGCACGATGGACCAGCTGACGTCAGCACTGCGGGCGGTCGACACGAAGCTCGACGAGAAGACGCTGTTGCGCCTGGACGAGATCTTCCCCGGCCCGGGCCGCGCCCCCGAGGCCTACGCCTGGTAGGTCAGCCGGTGCGGGCGATGACGTAGTCGGTGAGCCACGCGAGCGCACGCTTCGCCGACGAGTCGGGCAGCGGGGCGAGCGCTTCGAGCGCGGCGTCGGCCTCGTCCTGCAGCATCCCGCGCGCCTCCGCCACCGCGGGGTGCGCCCGCAGGCGCTCGAGCGTCTCGGCGACGTCGGCATCGGCGACCGGCGCGGCGAGCAGCTGGCCCAGCCGCTCGTCGCCGCCGGCGCGCTGTGCCAGCAGCGTCGTGAGCGTCGGCACGCCTTCGCGCAGGTCGGTGCCCGGCGTCTTGCCGGAGTCGTCGCTGTCGGAGAACAGGTCGATGAGGTCGTCGGACAGCTGGAACGCGACGCCGATGCGGTCGCCGTAGTCAGTGAGCACCGCGATGTCGTCCGGCTTCGCACCCGCGAGCAGGCCGCCGAGACGTCCCGATGTCGCGATGAGGGAGCCCGTCTTCTCGCGCAGCACGCGCAGGTGGTGCTCGACCGGGTCGTCGCCCTCCTGGGGGCCGACGGTCTCGCGCACCTGTCCCTGGCAGAGCACGGCGATGGTCTGCGCGAGGATCCGCGTCGCTTCGGTGCCGAGGTCGGCGGTGATCTCACTGGCGCGGGCGAACAGGAAGTCGCCGGTGAGGATCGCGACGGTGTTGCCCCAGCGCGCGTTGGCGGTCTGCACGCCGCGGCGCAGCGGCGCCTCGTCCATGACGTCGTCGTGGTACAGCGTCGACAGGTGCGTGAGCTCGATGGCCACGGCCGCCGGCACCACTCCCGGTGCTGACGGGTCGGCCCCGCTGCCGTCGTAGGACGCGGCGTGCGCGGACAGCAGCACGACCAGCGGACGGAACCGCTTGCCGCCGGCCGTGAGCAGGTGCGACGAGGTCTCGGTGACGAACGGGTAGTCGGGGCTGCGCACCGCCGCGAGCAGGTGCTCCTCGACCGCATCGAGGCCCTTGCGGACGGCCGCCTCGAGCTCGGGGTCGTCGAACTCGACCCCGGGGACCCCGGCCGCCTTCATGGCTCCAGCCTGACAGAGCCCGGAAGCCGCCGCCCGCGAGGGACGATCACCGCCGGGTCCCGCCCGATCAGCGGACGAACAGGCCGGCGGAGTCGGACAGGTGCAGCACCACGCCGGGGACGATGCCGAGCGCGAGCGTCATGAAACCGCCGATGCCCAGCGCGAGCGAGGTCGGGAACGACGGCAGCACGACCGCGGCCGTGTCCTCAGCGGGTTCCTGGAAGAACATCAGCACGACGACGCGCGCGTAGAAGAACGCCGCGATCGCACTGGTGACGACACCGACGATGACGAGCGCCACCGCGTGGCCCTGGATGGCCGCGTTGAACACCGCGTACTTCGCCATGAAGCCGCTGGTGAGCGGGATGCCGGCGAGCGCGAACAGGAAGAACGCGAACAGGCCGGCCACGACCGGGTGCTCCTTGCCGAGCCCCTGCCACTTCGACAGGTGCGTCGCCTCGCCGTCGGCGTCACGCACCAGCGTGACGATGGCGAACGCGCCGATGGTCGTGAAGCCGTACGTCGCCAGGTAGAACAGCGACCCGGACAGGCCGGTCGCGTTGGCCGCCGCGATGCCGACGAGCAGGAAGCCCGCATGCGCGATCGAGGAGTACGCGAGCATGCGCTTCACGTCTTGCTGCGTGATCGCGATGACGGCACCGACGACCATCGTGAGGATCGCGACCGCCCAGAGGAACGGCCGCCAGTCGTCGCGCAGCGGGCCGAACGCGACATAGAAGATCCGCAGCAGCGCGCCGAACGCGGCAACCTTCGTGAGCGCCGCCATGAACGCCGTGATCGGCGTGGGCGCGCCCTGGTAGACGTCGGGCGTCCACGACTGGAACGGCGCGGCACTGACCTTGAACAGCAGGCCGACGCCGAGGAGGCCGAGGCCGAGGTAGAGCAGCGTGTCGTTCTTGCCGGTCACCTGCGCGGCGTCGGCGATCTCGTCGAAGCGCACCGAGCCGGCGAAGCCGTAGACCAGTGCGAGGCCGTAGAGGAAGAACGCCGAGCTGAAGGCGCCGAGCAGGAAGTACTTCATCGCCGCCTCCTGCGAGAGCAGCCGGCGACGGCGGGCGAGGCCCGCGAGCAGGTAGAGCGGCAGGGACAGGACCTCGAGCGCGACGAAGGCGACGAGCAGTGTGTTCGCTGCGGCGAACAGCATCATGCCGCCGACGCTGAACGCCATCAGCGCGTAGGCCTCGGTCTGGATGCCTTCGCTGGCGACCAGCGCGCCCGCGCCCTTCTCACCGGGCAGCAGCGCGGCGTCGGCGACGATCGAGCTCCCGCCGACGTCGAGCGAGCGTTCGGCGACGAGCAGCGTCGCCGCGATCGCGAGCACGAGGAGCAGGCCCTCGAGGAACAGCGCCGGCCCGTCGTACGCGACGGCGGTGGCGCCGACGATGCGGCGGTCGCGCTGCACGTGGTTGGCGAGCAGGATCACCGCGACGAGCGCGACGACGTAGCCGACGATCTGGATCCACGGCTGGATGAGACGGCGCAGGCGCGGCTCGGCGAACGCGTCGACGAGGACGCCCAGCGTGGCCGCGCCGAACACGATGAGCAGCGGCGAGAGCTGCCGGTACTCGATCGACGGCGCGGTGACGGGGTCGGATCCGTACGCCGGCACCAGCGCCGCGAGGGCCCCGTGGACAGCGGTGCCGATCACTTGAACGCTCCGATCGCGACGTCGAGGTGCGGCGTGCGGCCGTCACCCCCGGGCAGGAACGGCGAGGTGCCGGGCGCGTAGTCCGGCAGCGACGCGGGCGCGCCGACATCACCCGCGGACGCCGTGGGCGCCGGATCGGTGCGGTGCACCTGCTGCAGGGTCCGGTTCACGCTCGGGGTGATGACGTCGAGCAGCGGCTTCGGGTACACGCCGAGCACGACGACCAGCGCGAGCACCGGGGCCATGACCCAGACCTCACGCGTGCTGAGGTCCTTCACCTTCTCGGACAGCCCGCGAACCGGTCCCTGCGCGACGCGCTGGTAGGCCCAGAGCACGTAGAGCGCGGCGAGGATGATGCCGACCGTCGCGAGGATCGAGGCGATGCGGTAGCGGGTGAACGTCCCGAGCAGCGTGAGGAACTCGCTCACGAAGCTGTTGGTGCCGGGCAGGGCGAGGGACGCGAGACCGCTGATGAAGAACGCGCCCGCGAGCAGCGGCGCCACCTTGGCCAGGCCGCCGTAGGCGTTCACGTCGCGGTTGCCGGTGCGGCCGACGATGATGCCGACGGCGAGGAACAGCGCGCCGGTGGCGAGGCCGTGGTTGACCATGTAGAGCACCGCGCCGGCGCCGCCCTGCGACGTCATCGCGAAGATGCCCAATGCGATGAAGCCGAAGTGCGCGACGGACGTGTACGAGACGAGGCGCTTCATGTCGCGCTGGCCGATGGCCACGAGCGCGCCGTAGAGGATGCCCGCGACCGCGAGGCCGAGGATCCACGGCGCGAACGTCTTGCTCGCGTCCGGGAACAGCGGGATGCAGTAGCGCAGGAAGCCGAACGTGCCGACCTTGTCGAGCACGCCGACCAGCAGCACCGCGCCGCCCGTGGGGGCCTCGGCACCCGCGTCCGGCAGCCACGTGTGGAACGGCACGAGCGGCGCCTTGACCGCGAACGCGGTGGCGAAGCCGAGGAAGAGCCAGTCCTGCGTGGTCTTCGAGATGTGCAGCGTCGTCAGCGTCGCGAAGTCGAACGTCGCGTGCCCCTGGTTGCGGGCGACGACGTACAGGCCGATGACCGCGGCGAGCATGAGCAGCCCGCCGAACAGCGAGTACAGGAGGAACTTCACCGCCGCGTACTGCCGCTGCGGGCCGCCGTAGCTCCCGATGAGGAAGTACATCGGGATGAGCATCGCTTCGAAGAAGACGTAGAACAGGAAGACGTCGGTCGCGCTGAACACGCCGACGAGCAGCGCCTGCAGCGACAGGACGAGGGCGAAGAACGTCGCGACCGAGCGGCGACCGCCGGACGCGTCGTGCCAGCTCGCGAGCAGGACGACCGGCGTGAGCACCGACGTGAGCGCGATGAGGACGAGCGCGATGCCGTCGGCACCGAGCGAGAAGTGCACGCCGAACTGGCTGATCCACTTCACGCTCGTCGTGCTCTGGAAGACCTGACCCGTGGCGTGGAACTTCGCGCAGATGACGATGGTGACGACGAGCTCGATGAGCGAGATGCCGAACGCCGTGCGCTTCGCGGTCTCGTCGGAGGCGTTGGTCGCGCCGAGGATGGCGACGAACAGCGCCCCGACGAGCGGGATGAGCCCGAGGACGAGCAGACCGTTGTCCATCAGCCGGCCCGGATCACGAGGAGGAGCAGCAGCGTCAGGGCGGTGCCGCCGACGATGGACAGGGCGTAGGAGCGGACGAAGCCCGTCTGCACCCTTCGCAGGCGACCGGAGAGGCCGCCGACGCCCGCCGCGATCCCGTTGACCGCGTGGTCGATGCCCCGGCTGTCGGCCCAGGTGGCCGCCCGCATGAGCCAGGTGCCCGGCGTGGCGATGACCGTCTCGTTGAGCGCGTCGGCGAGCAGCGCGCGCCGGGCGGCGAACGTGAACGGCGAGACCGCGACCGGCGCGAGGCGCGGGATGGAGCGGCGGCCGAAGTACAGCCACGCCGAACCGACGCCGCCGGCGACCACGACCAGGGTGAGCGCGGTGAGCACGCCCGGGCTGATGGTGTGCGCGCCCTCCTCGACGCTCTTGCCGACGACCGGCTCGAGCCAGTGCTGCAACGAGCCGCCGAGGACGAACAGGCCGCCGGCGAAGACGGATCCGAACGCCAGCAGAACCATCGGGCCGACCATGCTCTTCGGCGGGTCGTGCGGGTGGTCGGTGGGCTCCCAGCGGCGCTTGCCCCAGAACGTCATGCACATGAGCCGCGTCATGTAGAACGCGGTGAGCCCGGCGCCGAGCAGCGCAGCGATGCCGTAGATGTAGCCGCTCGTGCCGCCCTTGTCGAAGGACGCCTCGATGATCTTGTCCTTCGTGAAGAAGCCGGACAAGCCCGGGAAGCCGATGATCGCGAGGTAGCCGAGCAGGAACGTCACGTACGTGTACGGCATGACCTTGGCCAGGCCGCCGTACGTGCGCATGTCGACGCGATCCCCCATGCCGTGCATCACCGATCCGGCACCGAGGAACAGCCCGGCCTTGAAGAAGCCGTGCGCGAGCAGGTGCATGATGCCGATCGCGTATCCCGCCGGACCGAGCCCGACGGCCAGGAACATGTAGCCGATCTGGCTGACGGTGGAGTACGCGAGCACCTTCTTGATGTCGTCGTAGCTCGTGCCGCACAGGCAGCCGTACAGCAGCGTGATGCAGCCGACGAGCGTGACGCCGGTGCGCGCGTCCTGCGACAGGTCGAAGATCGGGCTGCTGCGCGCGATGAGGTAGACGCCGGCGGTGACCATGGTTGCCGCGTGGATGAGCGCCGACACCGGGGTCGGGCCCTCCATGGCGTCGGGGAGCCAGGTCTGCAGCGGGAACTGGCCGGACTTGCCGCACGCGCCGAGCAGCAGGAGCAAGCCGATGCCGGTGACCTGCGCGTGGTTGAGATGAGCGGCGGCGCCGAAGACCCCGGAGAAGCTCGTGGTCCCGAGCGTCGCGAACATCATCATGATCGCGAGCGAGAGCCCCACGTCCCCGACACGGTTCATGATGAACGCCTTCTTCGCCGCCGTGGCCGCGGACGGGCGGTCGTACCAGAACGCGATGAGCAGGTAGCTCGCGAGGCCGACGCCCTCCCAGCCGACGTAGAGCAGCAGGTAGCCGTCGGCGAGGACGAGCAGCAGCATCGACGCGAGGAACAGGTTGAGGTAGCCGAAGAAGCGCCGGCGACCGGCGTCGTGCTCCATGTAGCCGATGGAGTAGATGTGGATCAGCGAGCCGACACCGGTGATCAGGAGCGTGAAGACGCTCGAGAGCTGGTCGAGCAGCAGCGAGGCGTCGACCTTGAAGCCGTTGACGGGCACCCAGCTGAACAGGTGATCGTCCTGCTGGCGCCCGATGCCGGCCTTGGACTTGAGGCTGAAGAAGAGCACGACCGCGACCACGAAGCTCGCGAGCGCGGCGGCGGTGCCCACGATGTGGCCCACCTTGTCGAGGCGCTTCCCGCCGATGAGGCTGATCGCCGCGCCCACGAGCGGGAGCGCGACGAGCAACCAGGTGGCGTGGAAGGCGCCGGTGGCGTGCGTGTACAAGCCTGAGCCCCTCAGTACTTGAGCAGGTTGGCGTCGTCGACCGAGGCCGATCGACGGGTTCGGAAGATCGAGATGATGATCGCGAGGCCCACCACGACCTCAGCCGCGGCGACGACCATCACGAAGAACGCGATGACCTGTCCGTCGAGCTTCCCGTTCATGCGGCTGAAGGCCACGAGCGCCAGGTTCGAGGCGTTGAGCATGAGCTCGATGCACATGAACACGACGATCGCGTTGCGGCGCAGCAGCACACCCATCGCGCCGATGACGAACAGCGCCGCCGACAGGTAGAGGTACCAGTTCGGGCTCACGCCTGCTCACCCCCGTCGCCCGGGTTGGACGACGGCGCGATGCCGGCCATCTCGGGCAGGACGTCGGCCTCGTCCGGGCTGCCGTCGGGCAGGAGCGCGCGCTGCGCGGCGTCGTCGTGCCGCGCGAACACACCCGGGCCGGGCAGCGAGCCGATGCGGCCGCCGGCGGCGACGCGACGCTTCATGAGCTCACGCTGGCCGACCTTCTGACCCTTCTCGCGGTGGGCGAGGACCATCGCGCCGACGGCGGCGACGATGAGCAGGGCCGACACGACCTCGAACGGGAAGACGTAGGTCGTGAAGATCAGGCGGGCGATGCCCTGCACGTTGCCGTGGTGGGCGGCGTTCGCGTCGGTGAGCGTGGTGTAGGTGGTGCCGGACAGAGCGTGCGCGATGCCGCCGACGAGCAGTCCGACGACGCCGATGCACATGACGACCGATGCGGCGCGGTGACCGCGCAGCGTCTCCACGAGCGAGTCGCTCGAGTCGACACCGACGAGCATCAGCACGAACAGGAACAGGATCATGATCGCGCCGGCGTAGACGATGATCTCGACGGCCGCGAGGAACGGCGCCTGGTTCATCACGTAGAAGATCGCCAGCGAGAACATCACGACGACGAGGAACAGCGCCGCGTGCACCGCGTTCTTCGCGAACACCAGGCTGAGCGCGCAGACGATGGCGAGCGGGCCGAAGATCCAGAACGCGACCTCTTCGCCGGTGCTCGTCTTCGTCAGCGGGTGCGCCGCCGAGAGCACGAGGGCGACGTGGTGCACGTGCAGCAAGAGGGGGTTCATGCGTTGCCCTCGGGACCGTGGCCCTCGGGGTCGTGCTCGAGGTGCTCGGCGAGCGGGGTCTCCGCCGGGGGGTTCACGCCCTCGCCCATGGTCTGCCGGGCACCGCCCTCGTCCTGCTCCCAGGCCCGGTTGTAGTAGTCCTGCTCGGTCTCGCCGAGGCGCATCGGGTGCGGCGGCTGCTCCATGCCCGCGCCGAGGGGCGCGAGCAGGCGGTCCTTCGTGTAGATGAGGTCGAGGCGGCTGTCGCTCGCGAGCTCGAACTCGTTGCTCATCGTCAGCGCGCGCGTCGGGCAGGCTTCGATGCAGAGGCCGCAGAAGATGCAGCGCGCGTAGTTGATCTGGTAGTTCACGCCGTAGCGCTCACCCGGGGAGAAGCGCGCCTCCTCGGTGTTGTCCGCCCCCTCGACGAAGATCGCGTCGGCGGGGCAGGCCCACGCGCACAGCTCGCAGCCCACGCACTTCTCGAGCCCGTCCGGGTGGCGGTTGAGGACGTGCCGCCCGTGGTAGCGCGGCGCCGTCTCCTTCTTCTCCTCCGGGTACTGCTCGGTGGTGACCGGCTCCGCCATCTGCGTGAGGGTCACGAGGAAGCCGCCGGCCGGGTTCTTCAGCGGGCCGATCTTGCCGCGCCAGTCAGACATCGAGGGCCTCCCGCGCGTGCTGCTCGACCGGTCCGCCGAGGCGTTCCTCGAACACTTCGAACCGCTCCTTGTCCATGCCGACGCGCACCGGGGTGACGAGCGCGTTCAGCGCACTGAGGTCGGGCACCGGGAACGCGCCCTCGTCGATGGGCTCGATGCGTTCCTCTTCGGCCTTCGCCGCGGCGATGCGCTTCGCGTGACCCGGCGGGAAGCCGATGAACCCGATGAGCACCACGAAGAAGGCGCCGAGCCCGATCTCCCAGTAGCGCACGTGGGTGGTGTCGCTGCTGGTGATGATGCGCAGCGTCGCGACGATGAGCAGCCACACGAGGCTGGTCGGGACGAGCACCTTCCAGCCGAGCCGCATGAACTGGTCGTAGCGGAGCCGGGGCAGCGTGCCGCGCAGCCAGATGAAGACGAAGACGAAGACGAGGATCTTCGCGAAGAACCACACCATCGGCCACCAGCCGGAGTTGGCGAAGTTGCCGAACGGCGAGCGCCAGCCGCCGAGGAACATGAGCACCGCGACCGCGGAGACGGTGACGAGGTTGATGTACTCGGCGAGGAAGAACATCGCGAACTTGATCGAGCTGTACTCGGTGTGGAAGCCGCCGACGAGCTCGCCTTCGGCCTCGGCGAGGTCGAAGGGCGCGCGGTTGGTCTCGCCGACCATCGAGATCAGGTAGATCACGAAGCTCGGGAACAGCAGGATCGCGTACCAGACGCTGTGGTGCTGGGCCTCGACGATGCCGGAGGTCGAGAGCGTTCCCGCGTAGAGGAAGACCGCGACGAAGGACAGGCCCATCGCGACCTCGTAGCTGATCATCTGCGCGGCGGACCGCAGCGCACCGAGCAGCGGGTAGGTCGACCCGGACGCCCAGCCGGACAGCACGATGCCGTAGACGCCGAGCGACGAGCACGCGAGCACGAAGAGCACGCCCACGGGCATGTCGGTCAGCTGCAACGGCGTCTTGTGCCCACCGATGGAGACCGTGGGGCCGAACGGCACGACCGACCACGCGAGGAACGCGGGGACCGCGGCGACGACCGGAGCGAGCGCGAAGACGGGACGGTCGCGCAGCGCCGGGAGGATGTCCTCCTTGAGCATGAGCTTCACGCCGTCGGCGAGGCTCTGCAGCGAGCCGCCCGGGCCGACGCGGTTCGGGCCGATGCGCTGTTGCATGCGGCCGACGACCTTGCGCTCGGCGACGATGTTGAACAGCGTCAGCAGCACCAGGATCAGGAAGACCGCGACGACCTTCACGAGGATCAGCCAGAACGGGTCGTGGCCGAACGCGGTGGGCACGCCGTCATCGGTCTGCACCGCGACCGGCGGGATGTCCGCGAACGGCAGCCCCAGGGCGAGCAGCATCACGCACCGACCTCCGCTCCGCGGGCGATCTTCACGACGGCACCCTCGGTCGCGCGCAGCGTGGCGCGCACGTGCGAGCCGGCCGACTTGGTCGGCAGCCAGACGACGCCGTCGGGCATCGCGGTGATGACCAACGGGAGCGTGACGGTGCCGCCGTCGGTCGAGACGGCGAGGGCCTGACCGTCGGTCAGCTCGAGCGCCGCCGCGGTGGCGGCGGAGACGCGCGCGACCGATGCGCGCTGCGTGCCGGCGAGGTGCGGCTCGCGCTGCTGCAGCGTGCCGTCGTCGAGGAGCCGGTGCCACGTGGCGAGCACCGCCTCACCCTCACCGGGTGCGGGCGCGGCCGGAGCCGTGACGGACGGAGCCGGGGGCGGGGTGCCCTTCCACGAGTGCAGCGTCTGGATCTCGGCGCGGGCAGCGCCGGGCGTGGGCACCTTGAGGTCGACGCCGAGCTCGGCGGCGATGAGGTGGGCGACGCGGCCGTCGGTCACGGCGTCGGCCCGGTCCAGCACCTTGCCGAACCGGCGCACCCGGCCTTCCCAGTCCGCGTAGGAGCCTTCGCGCTCCGCGTCGACCGCGGTGCCGAACGCGATGTGCGCGCGCTCGACGAGCTCGGTGCGCAGCGGGTCGAGCACGATCACCGTGCCGACCTTCTCCAGCGCGGCGCGCGCGGCGGCCGGGTCGGGCAGGTCGTCGAGGTCGACGCCGACGACGAACAGCACGTCGAGGGAGCCGCTCGCCGCGAGCTCGAGGATGCCCGCGGTGTCGCGGCCGGGAGCGGTCGGGATGCGGTCGGCGTCGACGCCCCACGCAGCGGCGACCTCACCGCGCGCGGTCGCGTCATCGACGGGACGCGCGCCCGGCAGCAGCGACGGGAACAGGCCGGCGTAGAGCGCACCGCGCTCCCCCGCCCGCCGCGGGATCCACGCGACCCGCGCGCCGGTCTCCCGGCACGCGGTGAGCGCGGCGGTGAGCGCACCGGGCGACGACGCGAGGCGCTCGCCGACGACGAGCACGGCGCCCGGCTTCGCAAGGGCCTCGCGGACGTCGCTCGAGGCCAGCGCGGCGGCCTCGCTGCCCGGCGCGGTGGCGACGAGCGTCCCGTTGCACTTCTTCAGCGCCGGCGTCTCGAACGGCTGCACGCCGAGGACCTGCAGTCCGTGGTGACGGGCGGCCTTGCGCAGGCGGAGGAAGACGATGGGCGACTCCTCCTCGGGGTCGATGCCGGCGAGGACGACCGCCGGCGCCTTCTCGAGGTCCGCGTACGTGACGGCGGTCGTCTTCCCCGTGTCATCAGTCGAGTAGGGCGAGGTGAAGCCGATGGCGTGCGCGAGGAACTCGGCCTCTTCGGCCGAGTGCGGACGGGCGCGCATGTCGACGTCGTTGGTGCCGAGCACGAGGCGGGCCAGCTTGCCCCACGCGTACGCGTCCTCGACGGTCAGGCGACCACCGGCGAGCACCGCGGCGGTGCGGGCGGCGGCGACGCGGGCGCCCGCGAGCTCGATCGCGCCGCTCCACGAGCCGGCGACGAGCTCGCCGCTGTCGACGTCGCGGACGAGGGGCGTGGTGAGGCGCTCGGGCGCGTCGCCGTAGCGGAACGCCCACCGGCCCTTGTCGCAGCTCCACTCCTCGTTGACGTCGGGGTCGTTGCCCGCGAGGCGGCGCTGGACGGCACCGCGACGGAAGTCGGTGCGCAGCTCGCAGCCGCTGGCGCAGTGCTCACACGCCGTCGTCTCCGAGACCAGGTCGAACGGCCGGGCGCGGAAGCGGTACGAGGCGCCGGTCAGCGCGCCGACCGGGCAGATCTGCACCGTGTTGCCGCTGAAGTAGCTCTGGAACGGCGTGTGCGGGTCGATGCCGACCTGCTGCAGCGCGCCGCGCTCGAACAGCTCGATGAACGGGTCGCCGGCGATCTGCTGGCTGAACCGTGTGCACCGCGCGCACAGCACGCAGCGCTCACGGTCGAGCAGCACCTGCGACGAGATCGGCACCGGCTTCTCGAACGTGCGCTTCTCCTCGTGGAAGCGCGTCTCCCCGCGGCCGTTGGCCATGGCCTGGTTCTGCAGCGGGCACTCGCCGCCCTTGTCGCAGACCGGGCAGTCGAGCGGGTGGTTGATGAGCAGCATCTCCATCGTCCCCGCCTGCGCCTTCTCGGCGACCGCGGACGTGAGCTGCGTCTTCACCTCCATGCCGTCGGTCACGGGCACGGTGCACGAGGCGACCGGCTTGCGCTGGCCCTCGACCTCGACGATGCACTGACGGCAGGCGCCGACGGGATCGAGCAGCGGGTGGTCGCAGAAGCGCGGGATCGCGATGCCGAGCTGCTCGGCCGCGCGGATGATGAGCGTGTCCTTCGGGACGACGACCTCGAAGCCGTCGATGGTGCAACGCACCATCCCCTCGGGCACGGGAGGCTTCTCCTCCGCGGCTGCGTTCTCAGGCGCGATGGTCACGCGTTCACCGCCCGCGAGCTCGGGGCGGCCCACGCCGTCGACGCCGTGGCGTCGAACGGGCAGCCGCCGTGCGTGCGATGGGCCAGGAACTCGTCCTGGAAGTACTTGATGCCGGACTGGATCGGGCTGACGGCACCGTCACCGAGCGCGCAGAACGAGCGGCCGAAGATGTTGTCGCACGTGTCGAGCAGCGTGTCGATGTCCTCATCGGTGCCGTGGCCCGCCTCGAGGCGCGCGAGGATGCGGACCATCCAGTAGGTGCCCTCGCGGCACGGCGTGCACTTGCCGCAGGACTCGTGCTGGTAGAACTCGGTCCAGCGCAGCACCGCGCGCACGACGCACGTCGTCTGGTCGAAGCACTGCAGCGCCTTGGTGCCGAGCATCGAGCCGGCCGCACCGACACCCTCGTAGTCGAGCGGAACGTCGAGGTGCTCGGCCGTGAGGATGGGCGTGGACGAGCCGCCGGGCGTCCAGAACTTCAGCTCCGAGCCCTCGCGCATGCCGCCCGCGAGGTCGAGCAGCTCGCGCAGGGTGATGCCGAGCGGCGCCTCGAACTGTCCGGGGTTCTTCACGTGGCCCGACAGCGAGTAGAGCGTCCAGCCCTTGCTCTTCTCGGTGCCGAACGACGAGAACCACTCGACGCCGCGGTTGATGATGGCCGGGACGCTGGCGATGGACTCGACGTTGTTCACGACGGTCGGCGACGCGTAGAGGCCGGCGACGGCGGGGAACGGCGGGCGCAGGCGCGGCTGCCCGCGGCGGCCTTCGAGCGAGTCGAGCAGCGCCGTCTCCTCGCCGCAGATGTACGCGCCGGCACCGGCGTGCACGACGACGTCGAGGTCGTAGCCCGAGCCGTGGATGTCGGTGCCGAGGTGGCCTGCGGCGTAGGCCTCGGCAACCGCCGCCTGCAGCCGTCGCAGCACGTGCACGACCTCGCCCCGGCAGTAGATGAAGGCCTTGTGCGCACGGATCGCGTAGGACGCGATGATGACGCCCTCCACGAGCACGTGCGGGTTGGCCATCATCAGCGGGACGTCCTTGCAGGTGCCCGGCTCGCTCTCGTCGGCGTTGACGACGAGGTACTTGGGCTTCGGGTTGTCCTGCGGGATGAACGACCACTTGGTGCCGGTGGGGAAGCCGGCGCCGCCGCGACCGCGCAGGCCCGAGTCCTTGACCGCGGTGATGACCGCGTCGGGGCCCATCGCGAACGCCTTGTCGACCGCGGCGTAGCCGTCGTGGCGGGAGTACGCGTCGATGGTCCAGCTCTCGTGCTCGTCCCAGTGAGCCGAGAGGACCGGGGTCAGCTTCACGCCGTGTCCCCCCGCTGCTGCGCGAGCTTCAGTCCGACGAGCGAGGCCGGGCCGGCCGCGACGCCTTCCTTCGCCCGTCCGTCGGTGAAGCCGGCGAGCACGCGCGAGACCTCCTTGAGCGTGCAGACCTTCGCCGCGCCGCGCGTGGGGACGACGTCCTTGCCCTCGCGCAGGTCGTCGACGATCTGCTTGGCCGACTCGGGTGTCTGGTTGTCGAAGAACTCCCAGTTGACCATCACGACCGGCGCGTAGTCGCACGCGGCGTTGCACTCGATGTGCTCGAGCTCGACCACGCCGTCGTCCGACGTCTCGCCGTGGTGCAAGCCCGTGTGCGCCTCGAGCTCGGCGAGGATCGCGTCGCCGCCCATCACCGCGCAGAGCGTGTTGGTGCAGACGCCGACGCTGTAGGTGCCGCTCGGCTTGCGCTTGTACATCGTGTAGAACGTCGCGACCGCGCCGACCTCGGCCTTCGTGAGGTCGAGCACCTCGGCGCAGAACGCGATGCCGTCGGGGCTGACGAAGCCCTCGTCGCTCTGCACGAGGTGCAGCAACGGGAGCAGCGCGGAGCGCTTCTGCGGGTAGCGCGCGATGACCTCGGCGGCCTCCGAGCGCGTCTGATCTGAGATCGGCACTACCGGTCCACTCCACCCATCACGGGGTCGATAGAAGCGACGGACACGATGACGTCCGCGACGAACGTGCCGATGCACATCGCCGGCGCGGACTGCAGGTTGACGAACGACGGGTCGCGCAGGTGCACGCGGACCGGGCGGGTGCCGCCGTCGGACACCACGTGGCAGCCGAGCTCGCCGCGCGGTGACTCGATCGCCGTGTAGGCCTGGCCGGCCGGGACGCGGAAGCCCTCGGTGACCAGCTTGAAGTGGTGGATGAGCGCCTCCATCGAGGTGCCCATGATGTGCTTGATGTGGTCGAGCGAGTTGCCCAGGCCGTCGGCGCCGAGCGAGAGCTGCGCGGGCCAGCCGATCTTCTTGTCGCCGACCATCACCGGCCCCGGCTCGAGCCGGTCGAGGCACTGCTCGATGATGCGCAGCGACTCGCGCATCTCGCGCATGCGCACGAGGTAGCGCGCCCAGCTGTCGCCTTCCTGGGCGACCGCGACGTCGAAGTCGTAGGTCTCGTAGCCGCAGTAAGGCATGGTCTTGCGCAGGTCCCACGGCACGCCCGCGGCGCGCAGCAGCGGGCCGGTGACGCCGAGCGCGAGCGCGCCCTGCGCGTCGAGGTGGCCGACGTCGAGCAGACGTCCGCGCACCGGCGCGGTGCCGGTGACGAGCACGTCGTACTCGTCGAGCTTCTTGTGGAAGTACGGCAGGAACTCGCGGATCTTCGCGGGGGCGTCCGGCGGGAGGTCGATGGCGACGCCGCCGGGCCGGAAGTACGCGTGGTTCATGCGCGAGCCGGTGACCATCTCGAAGATGTCGAGCACGAGCTCCTTGTCGCGGAACCCATTGGTCATCGCGGTCAGCGCGCCGATCTCCATGCCACCGGTGGCGAGCCACGTGAGGTGCGACGAGATGCGGCAGAGCTCCATCATCATCACGCGGATGACCTGCGCGCGCTGCGGGATCTCGTCGGCGATGCCGAGCAGCTTCTCGACTCCGAGGACGTACGCACACTCGTTGTAGAACGGCGAGAGGTAGTCGCAGCGGGTGAGGAACGTCGTCGCCTGCGTCCACGTGCGGTACTCGCACGACTTCTCGATGCCGGTGTGCAGGTAACCGATCACGAGCCGGCAGTCGGTGACGCTCTCGCCCTCGATCTCGAGGACGAGGCGCAGCACGCCGTGGGTCGACGGGTGCTGCGGACCCATGTTGACGACGATGCGCTCGTCGCCGATCTCGCCGCGGCCGAGCGTCTCTTCCCAGTCACCACCGGTGACGGTGAAGACGCGACCCTCGGTGGTGTCGGTGTACGGGGACGCCGTCGGGTTGTCGGTGGTCGTCATCAGTAGCGCCTCCGCTCATCCGGCGGCGGGATCTCGGCGCCCTTGTACTCGACCGGAATGCCGCCCAGCGGGTAGTCCTTGCGCTGCGGGTGCCCTACCCAGTCATCCGGCATGAGGATGCGCGTGAGCCCCTCGTGGCCGTCGAAGACCACACCGAACATGTCCCACGTCTCGCGCTCCTGCCAGTCCGCCGTCGGGTAGACGGGGATGGCGGACGGGATGTGCGGGTCGTCCACCGAGACGCTCACCTCGACGCGGAGGCGCCGCAGGTGCGTGAGCGAGGTCAGGTGGTACGCGACGTGCAGCCGGCGGCCCGTCGTGTCGTCGAGGTAGTCGACGCCGGACAGGGACGAGAGCAGCTGGAAGGCGAGCGCGGGGTCGTCGCGCATGACCTGCAGCGCGGCGACGAGCGACTCGCGCTTGATGTGGATGGTCATCTCGCCGTGCTCGATGACGACCGCCTCGACGGCGTCGGCCATGCCCTCGTGCGCGGTGAACGCGGCGTAGGCGTCGTCGAACCAGCTGCCCCACGGCTGCGGGGTGGGGATGATCGGTCGCGCGCGCCGCACCAGACCGCCGAAGCCGCTCGTGTCGCCCGGGCCGTGCACGCCGAACATCCCGGTCTCGACGACCGGGGTGTTGGTGACGACAGGGAGGAGCTGGCGGCCGGAGGGTGATTCGGTCACCGGTAGGTGCCCGTCAGCGAGGGGACGGGCTTGCCGTCCTTCTCCAGCTCGCGGCGGCGCATGTCGCCGAGCGGCTCGTTCTTGATCTTCTCGTGCAGCTTGATGATGGCGTCCATGAGCATCTCCGGCCGCGGGGGGCAGCCGGGCAGGTAGATGTCGACCGGAACGATGTGGTCGACGCCCTGCACGATGGCGTAGTTGTTGAACATGCCGCCGCTGCTCGCGCAGACGCCCATCGAGATGACCCACTTGGGCTCGGGCATCTGGTCATAGATCTGGCGCAGCACGGGCGCCATCTTCTGCGACACGCGGCCGGCGACGATCATGAGGTCGGCCTGCCGGGGTGAGGCGCGGAACACCTCCATGCCGAAGCGCGCCAGGTCGTAGCGGCCGGCGCCGGTGGCCATCATCTCGATGGCGCAGCAGGCCAGGCCGAACGTCGCGGGCCACAGCGAGCTGCGATGCGCCCAGTTGCGCAGCCCCTCGACGGTGCTGAGCAGGATCCCCGCAGGGAGCTTCTCCTCGAGACCCATGTGCCAGTCAGTCCTCAGCTAGTCCCAGTCGAGCCCGCCGCGGCGCCACACATAGCTGTAGGCGACGCCGACGGTGGCGATGAACAGGATCATCTCGACCAGCCCGAACGCGCCCAGGCTGTTGTAGGCCACGGCCCACGGGTACAAGAAGATGATCTCGATGTCGAAGACGATGAACAGCATCGCCGTCAGGTAGTACTTCACCGGGAAGTGCACGGCACCCTGGTCCACCTGCGGCGGCACCTCGATGCCGCACTCGTACGCGTCCAGCTTCGCGCGGTTGTAGCGGCGCGGGCCGACGATGCCGCCGGTGACCACGCTGCCCACGGCGAACAGCAGGGCGAGCGCGAAGAGCGCGAGGACCGGGACGTAGATGTTCACCCTGACCTCCTCGGACTGCTGAGTGCTCGGCGCCTGGTGGGAGCGCCCTTGTGAAGCGGGGCACGATCGCCGTTGCGAGCCTAGCCACCACCGGTGAGCCCTACCCGCCGGGCGCACCCGGCGGGGCGGGCGACCGACCGCCGGGGCCGGTCAGGCCGCCGGGGCGATGCGGGACAGGCCGTTGACGATCCGGTCGAGGGCGTCGCCGCCGGTCGGGTCGGTGAGGTTCGCGAGCAGCTTGAGCGTGAGCCGCATCAGCGTCGGGTGGGACAGCCCGCGCTGGGTCGCGAGCCGCATCACCCGGGGGTCGCCGATCAGCCGGACGAACCAGCGACCGAGCGTGTAGTACCCGCCGTAGCGGGCCGCGAGCGCGTCGGGGTAGGCCGACAGCGCCTTCTCGCGCCGAGGCCCTTCGGGCTCGGAGAGCGCGCCGACCATGACCTCGGCGGCCATCTCGCCGCTCTCGAGCGCGTAGGCGATGCCCTCGCCGTTGAACGGGTTGACCATGCCCCCCGCGTCGCCGACGAGCAGGACGCCCCGGCCGTAGTGGGGGGCCCGGTTGAAGCCCATGGGCAGGGCGGCACCGCTGATCTTGCCGACCTGGTGCTCCTCGTCGAACTGCCACTCGGCGGGCGTCTCGGCCAGCCAGGACCGCATCAGCGCGCGGTAGTCGGTGTCGCCCCACGCCTTCGTGGTGTTCAGCAGGCCGAGGCCGACGTTGGCGGTGCCGTCGCCCATGCCGAAGATCCAGCCGTAGCCGGGCAGCAGCACCCGCTCCCCCGTCTCGGGGTTGGTGCCCCAGAGCTCGAGCCAGGACTCGAGGTGGTCGTCGTGGGTGCGCGGCGAGGTGAAGTAGGTGCGGTAGGCGACGCCCATGGGCCGGTTCTCGCGGCGGTTCAGCCCGAGCGAGAGGGGCAGGCGGGCGCTGTTGCCGTCCGCGGCCACCACGAGCGGGGCCCGGTAGGTGACCTCGTCGCCGCCGCGACCACCGGAGCGCGCCGTGACCCCGACGACGCGGTCGGTGCGCTCGTCGACGACCGGCCCGAGGACCGTGGTCTCCTCGTGCAGCCGGGCGCCGGCCTTCTCGGCCTGCCGGGCGAGCATCTCGTCGAGGTCCATGCGCGTGCGCACGGCGCCGTAGGACGGCCACGACGCGAGGTCGGGCCAGGGCAGCTCGAGCCGGATGCCGCCGCCGTAGATGCGCAGGCCCTTGTTGAGCAGCCAGCCGTCCTCGGCCGTGACCGCGATGCCCATGCGCTGCAGGCCCTTGACCCCACGGGGTGTGAGCCCGTCGCCACAGACCTTCTCGCGCGGGAACGCGGTCTTCTCCAGCAGGAGGACGTCGAGTCCTGCCTGGGCGAGGTGGTAGGCGGTGGCGCTGCCCGAGGGGCCGGCGCCGACGACGATGACGTCGGCGTCGCGCTCGGTACCGGCCATGCGACGAGCGTAGGTGGAGCAGCACCGGGGCCGCCCGACAGAGCCTCGATAGCCTCCGGTCGTGACCACCGCAGACGCATCCCGGGAAGAGCTGTCGCAGCAGGTCGCTGCCCTGATCCTGCGCCGCGGGTACGAACGGCGCGAGGAGCCCTTCACGCTCGCCAGCGGCGGCACGTCGCACGACTACATCGACGGGAAGTTCTCGGTCGACAGCGGTGCGGCGCTGCAGCTGGTGAGCCGGGCGATCGTGGCGGTCGCACAGGAGCTGGGGATCGAGTTCGACGCGGTCGGTGGGCTGACGATGGGGGCCGACTGCTTCGCGCACGGCGTCTCGATCGTGAGCGGGTGCCGTTGGTTCTCCGTGCGCAAGGAGCCCAAGGGCCGCGGGCGCGAGCAGTGGATCGAGGGGACCCGCCTCGGCCCCGGTGACCGCGTGCTGCTCGTCGACGACGTCATCACCACCGGTGGCTCGACGCTGAAGGCGCTGGACAAGGTCGTCGAGACCGGTGCGACGGTCGTCGGCGCGGTGCCGATGGCCGATCGTGGCGACACCGCCGCGCCGGCGTTCGCCGACCGCGGCGTCGCCTACGGCGCGGTCGTGACGTACAAGGACCTCGGGATCGAGCCGGTCGTCCCGGTCGCCTGAGGGCCTCGGCTTCCCGACGGCTCAGGCGGGCTTGGTGGCGCTGTGCAGCGCCACCGCGCCGCCGCCGAGCATCGACCACGTCACGGACGACCAGCCGGCGGCGGTGATGATGCCCGCGAGCTGCGGAGGCTCGGGCCAGGCCAGCGATGACTCGGCGAGGTAGGTGTACGCCGCCGCGTCGGAGCTGACCGCGCGGGCGAGCAGCGGCATCCCGCGGCGCATCCAGAACGCATGGCCCATCCGCAGGACGCGGTTGGCGGGCCGGCTCACCTCGCACACGACGAGCCGGCCGCCGGGGCGGGTGACCCGCGCGAGCTCGCGCAGGCACCCGTCGGTGTCGACCACGTTGCGCAGCCCGAACGAGATCGTCACCGCGTCGAAGCGACCCGACGCGAACGGCAGCGCGAGTCCGTCCCCCGCGACCAGCGGCAGCCGCACCCCGCGCGCCCGGCCGGCGCGGAGCATCCCCAGCGAGAAGTCGGCGCCGATGGCGGTGACGCCCGGCCGCGCGAACGCCACCGTGGACGTGGCGGTGCCCGCGGCGAGGTCGAGCACGCTCTCACCGCTGCGCAGCGCGAGCTGCGCGGCGACCTGGCGACGCCAGCGCTTCTCCATGCCGAACGTCATCAGCGCGTTCGTGCGGTCGTAGCCGGGCGCGACCTCGTCGAACATCGCCGCGACCTCGGCCGGCCGCTTCTCCATCGATGCGCGTGCGCTCATCGCAACCTCTCCATGACCATCGGGTCGAGCACCCCTGCGAGCGCACCGTCGTGCAGGTCCTGCTCGGCGACGCCGATGGCGGCAGCGTGCTCGTGCTCGCGCGCGATGTCGGTGCCGAACATCGCCGGGTCGTCGGTGGACAGCGAGCAACGCACACCGGCCGCGACGAGCGCGGGCAGGGGGTGCTCGGAGTACGACGCGACGGCACCGAGCAGCACGTTCGACGTCAGCGCGACGTCGAGGACCGTGCCGCGGGCGACGAGCTCGCGCACGACGCCTGCGTCAGCGGCGGCGGCGATGCCGTGCCGGATGCGCGGCGGGTCGAGCAGCTCGAGCGCCTCCACGACCGCGGCCGCGTCGGTGTGCTCCCCGGCGTGCGGCACCGGGAGCACACCGCCGTCGCGCGCGATCGCGAACGCCTCGACGTAGTCCGCCAGCGGCGCCGCCGGCTCGTGCCCGCCGATGCCGAGGCCCACGACCCCGCGCTCGCGGTAGCGCACCGACCACTCCGCCGTCGCGCGCGCGAGCTCGCGCGTCACTCCCCGGTACAGGTCGGGCGTGAGGCGCACGGTCACGCCGTGCTCCTCGAATGCCGCCTGCGCACCGTCGCAGTAGCCGTCGAACAGCTCGTCCCACCGCGCGCCCCGCTCAACGCGCTCGGGCGGGCTGAAGATGCCTTCGACGTACACGACGCCGAGCGGCGCGACGGCGGCTGCGTACGCGAGGACGACGTCGCGGTAGTCCTCGTAGCCCTGCAGCGCGTTGGTGGTGAGCAGCCAGGTCCGCAGGAACGAGCGGAAGTCGGTGAAGCGGTACTGCTCCTCGAGGTCGTCCGGCAGCGGGTAGTCGTGCCGTGCGGCGATGCGGCGCAACGTGTCGGGGGCGACCGTGCCCTCGAGGTGCACGTGCAGCTCGCGGCGCGGCAGCGCCGGCGCCGGCGTCACGTCAGGCCGGCATCAGCGTCAGCGCGGTCGAGGAGACGTGCGAGTGCACGCGGGCGTCGACCGGGTCGTCGGCCGGTGTGCGGTGGATCGCGAGCAGCTCGTACAGCGTGTTGCGCTGCGCGGGGATGCGGCCCGCGGTGCGGATGAGGTGGATCATCTCGGCGAGGCTCCAGCGGTGCTTCGCGCCCGCGGCCGAGACGACGTTCTCCTCGAGCATCACCGAGCCGAGGTCGTCCGCGCCCATGTGCAGCGTGAGCTGACCGACCTCCTTGCCGACGGTGAGCTGCGAGCCCTGCAGGTGCTCGACGTTGTCGAAGAACAGCCGCGCGACCGCGACCAGCCGGAGGTACTCGACCGCACTTGCCTGCGTGCGGCCCTTGAGGTGGTTGTTCTCGGGCTGGTAGGTCCACGGGATGAACGAGCGGAACCCTCCGGTGCGGTCCTGCACGTCGCGCACGAGCCGCAGGTGCTCGATGCGCTCGGCCGCCGTCTCACCGGTGCCCATCATGAACGTGGCCGTCGACTCGACACCGAGGCGGTGCGCCGTCTCCATGACGTCGAGCCACACATGGCCGGGCTCCTTCAGCGGCGCGATCGCGTGCCGCGGGCGTTCGGTGAGGATCTCGGCGCCCGCGCCGGCGAACGATGCCAGGCCGGCGTCGCGCAGCCGCGTGATGACCTCTTCGAACGACAGCCCCGAGACCTTGGAGATGTGCACGACCTCGCTGCCGCCGAGCGAGTGCAGTGCGAGCTGCGGGTAGGCCTGCTTGATCGCCGACAGCGTCGCCTCGTACCACTCGATGCCGATCTCCGGCGAGTGCCCGCCCTGGAGCATGATCTGCGTCGCGCCCAGGTCGACGGCTTCACGGCAGCGCTCGAGGATGTCGTCGAGGTCGCGCGTCCAGCCCTCCTTGTGACCGGGCGCGCGGTAGAACGCGCAGAACTTGCACGCGGTGACGCAGACGTTCGTGTAGTTGATGTTGCGGTCGATGAGGTAGGTCGCGATGTCGGCCCGCTCGCCGGTGAAGCGGCGGCGGCGCGCGGCGTCGGCCGCCTGCCCGAGCGCGTGGAACGGCGCGTCGGTGTAGAGGAGCAGCGCCTCCTCGGCGCTGATGCGGCCGCCGTCAGCGGCCCGCTCCAGCAGCGACGAGGTCGAGGCGGTCACGGCACCGAGCCTAGGCCGGGCCGCCGCGACCCACCCGTCAGGAGCCGGCCACCGCCGCGCCGTCGAGCCGCACGGTGCCCGAGAGCACCTTGAGGCCGACGGTGTGCCTGCCCGCCGTCTTGGCCTTCACCGTGAGGGCGACCACCCACCGGGTGCCGGCCGCCTTGAGGTTCGCCGTGCGGACCCGCTTGCCGTCAAGCAGCACCGCGATCGACCCCGGAGCCTTGCTCTCGTCGACGAGCAGGGTGAACGTGCGGCCGGTCATCGCGAACTGCGCGGTGGCACCGGTCTTCCCGCTGCGGAACGAGCCGCCGTAGGCGTTGGCGGCGCGGTGCGAGCTCCAGCCGGGCGAGCGCTTCGCCGAGCTGTCGTCGTAGGGCATCGCGTACGACGCGTAGATCGGCGGCGAGACGTTGCCCGCCGCGTCGACGGCGCGCACTCCCAGTGTGTAGGTCTGGCCCGGCTTGCCGGTCAGCGTGAGCGACGTGCTGGCGGACGGCAGCACCGCGATCCTGTCGATGCTCGACGAGCCGTGCGTCACGGCGATGTCCCACGACGAGACGCCGCTGTCCGGGAACGGGTCGAAGCCCGACCACGTCGCGGTGAGCGTCCGCGAGCCGCCGGGACCGCGGGTGAGGATCGCGCCGGACACCACGGGGGGCGTGGTGTCGCTCGCTCCGCTGCCGCCGCCACTGGCCACGGGCGACGGCGACGGCGAGTAGATGACCGTCGGCGACGGCGAGGCGACGGGCGACGCGGAGAAGGCGATCGTGGGCGACGGGCTCGGCGACGGGCTCACCGTGGTGGACGCGACCGGCGACGGGCTGGGGCTCGCCGACGGCGACGGGCTCGGCGACGGGCTGATGCTCGTCGTGACGACCGGCGAAGGGCTCGGCGACACCGTCGTGGTCAGGACCGGCGACGGGCTCGGCGAGGGGCTGACCGTGGTGGTCACGACCGGCGAGGGGCTGGGCGACGGCGAGACGGTGGTCGTCACCACGGGCGAGGGCGACGGGCTCGGCGACGGCGAGACCGACTTCGACGGCGACGGGCTCGGCGACGGGCTGATCGACACCGAGACGCTGACCGACGGCGACACGGACTTCGACGGCGACGCGCTGGCCGACGGGGAAGGGCTGGCCGACGGGGACGGGCTCGGCGAGGACGTCGCCGCCGGTCCCGTGGTGGGCGTGCACGTCGCGTCCGAGAACAACGTGCTGTCGAGCACGTTCCACTTCGGGGTGCCGAGACCGGTCACGAGGTCGTAGCCCGCGCCCGGCGCCCAGCCGGCCGACGACGACGGGTTGTCGCGGGCCACGACGTCGATGGTCCCCGACGCCGTGCCGTACACCGCCGAGTGCACGTCGCCGAGGCCGACGTTGCAGCCGTGCGCCTGCACCATGTTCGTGATCATCGCGGCGCCGAGCGGCGACGCGAGGCTGGTGCCACCCCCGTAGTACCAGCTGCCGTCGGTGTAGTAGACGGGCGTGCCGCTGTTGGGCGACGCGTCGAGCGCGATGTCCGGCACCTCGCGGAACGAGCCGCTGATGCCCTTGGTGGTCTGGTACGACGGGATGCTGATCTTCGCGGAGGTGCCGCCGCCGCTCGCGCCGTAGGAGTCGTCCCACGCGGTGTCGGGCGCCGGCGTCGACGACCCGTTGCCGTGGTACGTGCCGCCCATCGCCATCACGTACTGCGAGGTCGACGGCCAGCTCGGCAGCGTGGTGCTGCCGGAGCAGATCTTCCCGCTGTCGCCGGTGGAGTTGAAGATCGTCACGCCGGCCGCGTTGAGCGCCTGGAACAGCGTGTTCTCGCTGTTCACGAAGCTCGTGCCGTAGCCGTTCTCGCAGGCGCCCCACGACATCGTCGCCGCGACGATCGGGTAGCCCGCGGTGACATCGGACAGGATCTGGTTGAACGCGTCGTACTCACCGGTGCCGGTGTTGGGCGCAAAGTAGACGCGCTGCCGCGCGTAGGGAGCCGCCGAGAGCACGGACTCCGAGTCCATCGCGACCTCGAAGTCGTTGCCGCCGTCCGACGCGGTGTAGGCCTCCGAGCGCCCGTCGACGGAGATCGCCGTGTACTGACCGTCGGTGAGCGGGTTGCCGTAGCTCGCCCCCATGACGTTGCTCGCGTACGTCGTGAGCACGGAGCTCGTCCAGCCGGAGAACTGCACGATCGCGACCACCGGTGTGGTGCTGTCGAACGTCGGCTGCGACGACGGGTAGACGTTGCCGTGCGGCAGCACCGAGCCGTACGCGGTGTCGAGGTCCTTCGTGGACTCCGCGACCGTCGCCGGGTCAGCGGCGCGGTGGTGGGTCGCGCGGTCGTCGGAGGGGTCGAGGGCGAGCGCGACCGTCGGTGCGAGCTGCTGCGGCAGCGTCAGGACCGATCCGAGCCCCGCCTTCGAGTAGTGGCCGAAGAGCTGGTCGACGGTCGCGGCCGGGCCGTCGACCCGCATCGTGATGCCGTTGTCGGACAGGACGCGCAGGCCGAGCCGGCCGGCTTCCTTGCGCGCGCTCGACCGGGTCGCGCCCGGGGCCAGCAGGCCCTGCAGCCTCTGGGTGCGCTCCTGCGCACTGATGAGCGCCGGGATGTGCTCCGCGACGGGCCGCTTGAGCGCCAGCACCACCGTGCGCCGCGGCCCGGTGGGGCCGGCGGTCGCCGGCGACCCGGTGGTGACCAGGACCCCGGCCGCCACGACGGCCGCCGTGAACATCGTCGTCGCGGCCGCCAGCACCTGCGAGCGACCGAAGGTGCTCATCGACCCCCCATCGGCACATCTTCGCCCAGACCGAAGGGGGTCGGCCGCACTTCGGGCAGGCTCACCGGGTGCGCGGAGCCCGCCTGAGCCGCCTGAAGCCCCCTGCCCTGTTCCTCGCGCTCGCGTTCGCCCTCTACGGGCGGATGTGGGCGCAGCCCGGCCGCCGGCTCCCCGGCCGCAACATCCACGACGCGCAGCTCGACGTCTGGATGCTGGGCTGGCTCGAGCACTGCCTGGCGCACGGGATCGACCCGTTCATCACCCACACGCTCAACGCGCCGGCGGGCATCAACCTCGCCTGGAACACCTCGCTGCCCCTGCCCGGCCTCGTGCTCTCGCCGGTGACGGCGCTCTGGGGACCGTCCGTCGCCGCGCTGCTGCTGCTCACGCTCTGCCCCGCGCTGTCGGCCACGTCGCTGTGGTGGGTGCTCACCCGGCTCGGCGTCCGCAGCCCCGCCGCGGCCGCCGGCGGCCTGCTGTACGGGTTCGGGCCCGCGCTGCTGTCGCAGTCGCTCGGCCACGCCAACCTCGGCTTCGACGTCTTCCCCCCGCTGATCCTGCTCGCGGCCCTGCGGCTGTGGCAGGGCGCGGACCCGAAGCGCGGCGGGCTGCTGCTCGGCCTAGCCTGCGCCGGCCAGCTGTACGTCGGCGAGGAGATGCTGCTCATCTCCGTGCTGTTCGGCGTCGTGCTCCTGCTCGTGCTGCTGCCCGGCCACCGCGCCGAGCTGCACGAGCGGTGGAAGCGCGTGCTGCTCGGGTCGGCGATCGGAGCCGGCAGCGCGCTGCTGCTCTGCGCGTGGCCGCTGCTCGACCAGTTCTACGGACCGCAGCAGCTGAAGGGCCAGATCTACCCGGAGGAGCTGTACTCGGCGGACCTCCACGGGCTGGTGACGACGACGCCGCTGCAGCTGCTCCATGCGCACCGCGACGTCGCGCAGCTCGCCAAGTTCACCGACGACCTCTCCGAACCGACCGGCTACCTCGGCCTGCCGCTGCTGCTGCTGGCGATCGGCGGGCTGATCGCGCTGCGCAAGGACCTGCGCATCCGCACGGCGCTCGTCATGGCGACGATCGCGACGGTCTTCTCGATGGGTGACGTCATCCACCGCGGCGGGAAGCCCACGCCGGCGAACGGACCATGGCACCTGCTGTCCGGCTACCCGATCCTCGAGAACGTCCTGCCTGCGCGCCTGGCGATCTTCACGACGCTCTTCCTCGGGGCCGCCGTCGCCTTTGCGCTCGATCGCGCGTGGAGCGACGGACCGCCGTGGCGCGTCGCGGCGCCGGTGTGCGTGGTGTTCGCGTTCATCCCGCTGATCCCGTCCCTGACGACGCCGGCGTCGTTCAGCACGCCGGCGTTCTTCACCGACGGCGCGGCCGGGCGGCTCGCGCACGGCCACGGGCTGCTCGTGCTGCCCTACCCGAGCCCGGGCGTCACCGAACCGATGGTGTGGCAGGCCGAAGCCGGGATGAGCTTCACGATGCCGGGTGGCTACTTCCTCGGGCCGGACCCCAGCAACGGCAAGCCCTACGTCGGCGGCTTCCAGCGGCCGAGCTCGTCGTGGTTCACCGACGTGACCGTCCACGGCACCGTCGCTCCGGCCGACGCGTCCCGTCGTCAGCAGCTCGCGACCGACCTGCAGGCGTGGGACACCACCGCGATCGTGCTGGGCCCGTGCCCGGAGCACGACCTGCTCCTCGGTCTCGTCACCGAGATCGTGGGACGGGCGCCGGTGGAGCAGGACGGGGTCGACGTCTGGACGGGCGTGACGCCCGGCTCGGCGCTCGGCTGACGCAGCGGCCGGTCAGGCCGGCTTGTCGATCGCGCCCGGCACCTCGAGCACCTGCACGTCGGGGCGCGCGGGCACGGCGCCGCGCAGACCGGCCCGCCGCGCGAACTCGCGCAGCCCGGCGAGCTGACGGGGGCCGAGCGAGAAGTCGAGCGTGCGGAAGTAGTGCGCGAGGTCCGCGGCGGGCAGGTCCTCGTAGCGCGCGGCGTGCTCGGCGACGGCGTCGAGCTGACCGAGCGCGAGCGCGCGGCTGCGGAGGAACGCCGCGTGCACGTCGGCGACCTGCTGCGGGTGCGTGGCGAGGTAGTCGCGACGGGCCGCCCACACGGCGAACACCATCGGCAGTCCCGACCAGTCGCGCCACGCCGCTCCGAGGTCGGTGAGGTGCAGGCCCTTCGCCGCCGCCTCGTGCGTCGCCCGCAGCGCGGGGTCGCCGATGAGCACGGCGGCGTCGGCCTCGCGCAGCATCGGACCGAGCTCCGGGGGCATCGTCGTGTAGGTCGGCCGCACGCCGAAGCGGTCCTCGAGCAGCATCCGGGCGAGCAGCACGCTGGTGCGGCTCGTCGAGCCGAGCGCGACGTGCGCGCCGTCGAGCTGGTCCGGCGGCACCGACCCGACGATCACGCACGACAGCACCGGGCCGTCGCTGCCGACGGCGATGTCGGGCAGCAGGACGAGGTCGTCGGCGTGCTCGAGGTAGGGCACCACGCTGATGGGACCGATGTCGAGATCGCCGCGCACGAGCGCGTCGTTGAGGTGGTCCGGGGTGTCCTTCGTCAGCTCGACGTCGAGCAGCGCACCGCTGTTGACCAGGCCCCAGTACAGCGGCAGGCAGTTGAGGAACTGGATGTGCCCAACCCGAGGCCGCTCCACGAGACGACCGTACGTCGGCCCCGCCCGGCCTGCCTGCCCGGAGCGGCCGGAGAGCGCGGCGGGGTTCGGCCCGCGGCATGCTTCCGAGCAGCAGCGCGGATGAGTGACGGGAGCTCGGCATGGCGGGGGACGCAGACGGTCGACGGGGCCCGGTGCTGATCACGGGGGCGTCGACGGGCATCGGTCGGGCGTGTGCGCTTCACCTCGACGCTCTCGGGATCGAGGTGCTCGCGGGCGTGCGCAAGAGCGCTGACGGGGAGTCGCTGCGGGCGGCCTCGACGTCGCGGCTGCGGCCCGTGACCGTCGACGTCGCCGAGCAGGCGAGCATCGACGCACTGGTGGCCGAGCTCGGCGACGCGCCGCTGTCGGGGCTGGTGAACAACGCAGGCATCGGCGTGGGCGGTCCCATCGAGTTCCTCGACCTCGACGAGGCCCGACGGTGCTTCGACGTGAACGTGTTCGGGCTCATGGCGATGACGAAGGCGATGACGTCCCGCCTGCGAGCCGGCCGCGGTCGCATCGTCAACATGGGCTCGATCGGAGGACGGGTCGCGACACCCTTCCTCTCGCCGTACTCCGCCTCGAAGTACGCCGTCGAAGCCGTGACCGACTCGCTGCGCGTCGAGCTCAGGCCGTGGGGCATCCACGTCGCGGTCATCGAGCCGGGTTCGATCGCGACGCCCATCTGGGACAAGGCCAACGCCGCGACCGCGGAGATCGAGACGACGCTGCCGCCGGAAGGGATCTCGCTCTACGGCAAGACGATCACCGCTCTGAAGAAGACCGTGGCCGAGACCGGGGCGCGCGGGGTGTCTCCGGAGAAGGTCGCCAAGGTCGTCGCGCACGCGCTCACCGCCGCGCGCCCGAGGACGCGCTACGTCGTCGGCGCCGACGCACGGGCGCAGCTCGCCATCAAGCGCCTGCTGCCCGACCGGGCCGCGGACACCCTCATCGCCAAGGCGATGGGGCTGTAGCCCCGCGCGCGTCACAGAACCGGCTCCCACCTCGTCCTCCCTCCCGAAGGCCCGAGAGAGGAGACCGCAGTGAACCCCACAGTGCCCCTGATCGACGAACCCCGCGGGCTGCTGCGCCGCCTCGCCTGGCGCTACAGCCGGAAGACGTTCGGCAAGGTCGTCGACCCGGTCCGCGCGAACGCGCACCACACGGGAGTGCTGTTGGCGAGCGGCGCGCTCGAGACCGCTGTCGCGAAGCGCTGGCGCACGCTCGACCAGCACCTGCGCTGGCTCGCGATCCAGATGACGTCGACGGAGATCGGGTGCAGCTGGTGCACCGACTACGGCTACTACCTGGGCATGCAGTCGGGCGTCGACCCGCGCAAGGTCACCGAGGTCCCCCACTGGCGCACCTCGGACGTCTACGACGAACGGGAACGGGCGGTCCTCGAGTACGCGGAGGCAGCGACGCGGACGCCCGCCGCCATGACCGACGAGCTGGCCGACCGCCTGCGCGCCCTGTTCACGGACGAAGAGATCACCGAGCTGGTCGCCTGGGTCGCGCTGGAGAACTTCCGGTCCCGCACCAACGCGGGTCTCGGGCTGCGCAGCGAGGGCTTCGCCGCGACGTGCGCCGTCCCGCCGGCCGGGCTGCGCGTGACGGCATGACCGTGCGCGATGCCGGCGCGGATGCCGCAACCTTCGAAGAGCATCGCGGCCTCCTGTTCGGCATCGCGTACCGCATGCTCGGCACCAGCGCGGACGCGGAGGACGCGGTGCAGGAGACGTGGTTGCGATGGAGCGGCCGCACGCAGCGGGCGATCGACTCGCCGCGTGCGTACCTCACGACGGTCATCACCCGCCTGTGCGTCGACGAGCTGCGCTCCGCCCGGGTGCGGCGCGAGTCGTACTACGGCCCGTGGCTGCCGGAGCCGCTCGTCGTCGAGGAGTCGCTGCTCGACGAGGACAGCGCGAGCGCCCACGTGGTCATGTCGGACTCGCTGTCGCAGGCCTTCCTCGTCGTCCTCGAGGAGCTCAGCCCGGCCGAGCGGGCCGCGTTCCTGCTGCACGACGTGTTCGGCTACGAGTACGCCGAGATCGCCTCGATGCTGACCCGCGGCGAAGCGGCCTGCCGCCAGCTGGTGAGCCGCGCCCGCGCCCACGTCGGCGCGCGACGGCACCGGTTCGACGCCGACCGCGGGGTTAGCCATGAGCTCGCCCAGCGCTTCCTGCTCGCCTGCGCCACCGGCGACATCGAGGGCCTGATGGCCATGCTCGCCGAGGACGTCGTCGTGTGGACCGACGGCGGCGGGGTCGCCAAGGCGGCCGCCAACCGCATCTTCGGCGCCGCCAAGTCCGCCCGCTTCCTCGCCGGCATCGCGCGCAAGCAACCGGAGGGTGCGTTCCTGCGCCTGGCCCGGGTGAACGGCGAGCCCGGCGCGGTCGTGATGGTGGGCGACGAGCTCGTCGCCACCATCGCCGTCGAGGTCGCTGACGGTCGCGCGATCGGCGTCTACATCGTCAGCAACCCCGAGAAGCTGGGCGCCGTGCAGCCCGGCGCCGGAGCGGCGTCACCATTCCTTGCATGACGTATGAATCTTCCCGTAGCGTCGCCGTGTGTTCTTCGACTACAGCGCCGAGCAGACGGCGCTGCGCCACGAGCTTCGCCCGTACCTCGAGGCCCTCGCCGCCGAGACGACCGACGACCTGAACGCGCCGGGTGACGGCGACCCGAAGTCCCGGGAGGCGTTCCGCCGCCTCGGCAAGGACGGCTGGCTCGGCGTCGGCTGGCCGAAGGAGTACGGC
>DASZYF010000113.1:0-2439 GCA_035545535.1 Mycobacteriales bacterium
CACGTGAGCGACCTCGGCGACGACGTCGTGCGGGCCGAGGTGCTCCCGCTCGGACTCGTGGACGTGAAGATCGCCGCGCTCGACGAGGACTGGTCGGCGATGAAGGTCGTGTGGCGCGTGGAGAACCGCACGCGCTGACGCCGGCGGCAGGGTGCTGGTGGGCGATACTGGGATCGAACCAGTGACCTCCCCGGTGTGAGCGGGGCGCTCGTTCCGCTGAGCTAATCGCCCGAGACGCGCTCGCGCGCGTGCGTCAGGACGACGAGAGTACCGAAGGCGTCAGCACCATCCTCGTGCCGTGCTCGGGCAGCACGCCGTCGGCCTCGAGCGAGACCGCGGCGACGTCGCCCGGCTGCCACGCGCCGAGGGGCACGGTCATCTCGGTGCCCTTCGCCGCGAAGCCCTTGACGGCCGTCGCCGACGCACCCTTCACGTCCCACACGACGTACCAGCTGCCCTCGGCCTTCACCTGCGGCAAGGAGGTCGTCAGCGTCGCTTCCCCGTCCTTCACGACCAGCTCCCCGCGCGCAGCGCCGGTGCGGTCGAACAGCGGCAACGCGTAGGTCCCCGCACGGACGCCGGCAGGGCGGCCGTTGTGGCCGACCGCGAACCCGCCGACGCCCACGCCGGCCAGGACGATCACCGCCGCGGCGGCGGACAGCCACCGGGTGCGGTGCGAGCGCGCTGCCGTGATCGGCACGATCGGCGCGGGCGCGTCCTGGGGCTCCGCGAGGAGGTGGCGCGGGAAGGGCATGGGGCCGACGCCGTCGACGGCGAGGGCGAGGTCCGCGGCGACCGTGCGGTGTCGCACGAGGTCCGCGGCGCAGCGCGCGCAGCCGGCGAGGTGCGCGATGAACAGGGCCTCGTCCTCGGGTTCCAGCGCGTCCAGCGCGAACCCGGCGGCGAGCTCCTCGTAGATGTCGTGGCGGTTCATGGCGCGGCCAGCCCACCCTCGGCGTCATAGCCGTCGAGCACGTCCCGCAGCCGCCGCATGCCGGCCAGCATGCGGGTCTTCACCGTGCCCAGCGGCGTGCCGGTCATCTCGGCGATCTCGCGCTGGGTGTAGCCGCCGTAGTAGGCGAGGCCCAGCGCCTCCTTCTGCACGGGCGGCAGCCCGGCCAGGGCGTGCCGGACCCGTTCGCGCCGGACGGCGGTCCAGACGGCCTCGTCGACCCGGGTGGACATGTCCTCCTGGCCGTCCAGCACCTCATCGGAGACCCGCCGCGAGCGCCGGTGCTCCTCACGCCGCACGACGTCGACCGCCTTGTGGTGGGTCATGGCGAGCAGCCAGCTGGCGAAGCCGCCGCGCTCGGAGTCGTAGCGGGCCGGCTGCCGCCACAGGGTCAGGAAGACCTCCTGGACGACGTCCTGGGCCAGGCCCTCGTCGATGAGCAGCCGACGGGCCAGTGCGGCGCACGGCCGCGCGTAGCGGTCCCACAGCAGCTCGAGAGCCGCGCCGTCGCCCTCGGCGACACGGCGCATGAGGTCCGCGTCGGCCGGCTCGCCGGGCGCGGGGCCACGACGGGCTGCCGAGCGCCGGGCGGGACGGTCGTCCCGCGAGCCGAGCTCTCCCGGGAGCGTCACGACCTGCGTCCTCACATGACTCGTTCGGCCGAACCGCCCGCGCGGTTCGTCTCGCGCAGCCTAAGGGGGGCCCGGGGCCCGTCCGGGCCTCACCGAGGGTGAGCGGGGGCGCTCTCCGGCGGCGCAGCGGACGTCACGGACCGTGAACCCGACCGGGTGCGTCCTGCTCCGATGGGGTGGACTCCCCCGGCACGCGGGAGGCCGGCTTGTCCGGATGTTCGGGTTGACCCCAATCTGTGGAACGACTTCGGAGGCAAGCACCCGCCAACCCGTTTCCCGGCGCTCCCCAGAGCGTTGGAGCGGCTACCGGACCCGCACCACCTCCATCCGATGAGCTGACCAGGCCGAGGGGCAGGCACAGATGAGCACGCAGCACGAGGTCATCACCACCGAGATGGCCCTGCACCTCGTCGTGCCGGGCAGCGCCTCGCTGCCGGTGCTCGCCGACCTCCGCTACGACGTCACGGACCCGTACGCCGTCCACATCGCCTTCCGCACGGGTGGCGAGGACCGGCCGCAGGACACCGTGGAATGGACCTTCGCTCGGCAGCTGCTCACGGACGGCGTCACCCGAGCCGTCGGAGAGGGTGACGTCCAGGTGTGGCCGTCCCACTCCGACGGTGCGCCGGCTGTGTGCCTGGCTCTGAGCTCGCCCAGCGGCCGAGCCCTCTTCGAGGTGCCGCTGGGCGAGCTCGTCGAGTTCCTGTCGGCGACCTACTCGGCCGTCCCGACCGGCTCCGAGAGCGACTTCGTCGACCTCGACGCCGAGCTCGCGCTGCTCCTGTGGAGCGACGAGTCCTGAACGGTCCGCGCTGACCATTGCCTTGGCGCACGCAACAGAGCGGGGGGGGGGGC
>DASZYF010000114.1:0-3706 GCA_035545535.1 Mycobacteriales bacterium
AGGACCGGCCCTTCGGTGCGTAGGTCACGCGACCATCCTGGCGGTCAGGCGGCCCTCATCAGAGCGCGTCGGACCCCCGCTCGCCGGTGCGCACCCGCACCAGCGTCTCGACCGGGACGACCCAGACCTTGCCGTCGCCGATGGACCCGGTCTGGGCGGCCTTGCTGACCGCCGCCACCGCGTCCTCCGCGTCGGCGTCGTCGACGACGACCTCGATGCGGACCTTGGGGTTGAACGCCACCTGGTACTCCGCACCGCGGTAGACCTCGGTGTGGCCCTTCTGGCGGCCGTAGCCCTGCACCTCGGACACGGTCATCCCGTGCACCCCGAAGGCTTCGAGCGCCGCCTTCACGTCGTCGAGCTTGAACGGCTTGACGACCGCTGTCACGAGCTTCAACTCAGGCCTCCGAAGGCGTCGCGGGCGGGGTCAGTGGCGATGGCATGGTGATGCTCGGCGCACTGGGCGGGGAGGCCGTCGAGTACGCGCTGGTGGCGGGGGCCGGCGCAGGGGCAGGGGCCGGGGTCGACACGGAGTGCGCGCCGACGAGGGTGCCGGACGTCCCGGCGCCCATGTCGTACGCCGACTCGCCGTGCAGCGAGATGTCCATGCCGGCGATCTCCTGGTCCTCGGGCATGCGGTGCTTGAACACCAGGTTCATCGCGTAGCCGATGATCAGCGTGGCCACGAAGGAGTACCCGACGGTCGCACCGACGTCCTCGGCCTGCAGCTTGAGCAGGTGGCCGCCGCCGCCCTTGAAGATGCCGTCGATGCCGATCCCGGTCGCCTTGTCACCGAAGAACCCGATGAGCAGGGCACCGAGGATGCCGCCGACGAGGTGGACGGCCACGACGTCGAGGGAGTCGTCGAAGCCGATCTTCGTCTTGATGACGGTGCACAGGCAGCAGACGGCACCCGCGATCGCGCCGAGCGCGATCGATCCGTAGGGCGTCACGAAGCCGGCCGCCGGGGTGATGGCGACCAGACCGGCGACGGCGCCGGACGCCGCGCCGAGCGTGGTGGCGTGACCGTCGCGGATGCGCTCCACGATGATCCACCCGAGCAGCGCGGCCGCCGTGGCGGTGTTGGTGTTGACCCAGGCGTAGCTGGCGAGGTTGTTCGCCGCGATCGCCGAACCGGAGTTGAAGCCGAACCAGCCGAACCACAGCAGGCCGGCGCCGAGCATCACGTAGGGCACGTTGTGCGGCTTCATGGCCTGCTTGGGCCAGCCGATGCGCTTGCCGAGGACGAGGCACATCGCCAGGCCGGCGGCACCTGCGTTGGCGTGGACGACGGTGCCACCGGCGAAGTCCTCGGCACCGCGCTTGAACAGCCAGCCGGTCGGCGCGAAGACCCAGTGCGCGATGGGGTCGTACACGAGCGTCGACCACAGCGCGACGAAGATCGCGAACGCCCCGAAGCGCCAGCGGTCAGCGGTGGACCCGGTGATGAGCGCCGGCGTGATGATCGCGAACGTCACCTGGAACGCGAAGAACGCCAGCGTCGGTGTCGTGTAGGTGCCGCCCGGGATGATCTCGTCCATGTGGTGCAGCAGCGCGAAGTGCAGGCCGCCCCACACGCTGTTCGAGCCGCCGAAGGCGATCGAGAAGCCGAAGAGGACCCACAGCACGCTGACCGCGGCGATGCAGTAGAAGTTCTGCATCAGCATGCCGAGCACGTTCTTCGCACGGACCATGCCGCCGTAGAAGAAGGCCAGGGCCACCGTCATGAGGAGCACCAGAGCGGCGCTCGTGAGGACCCAGGCCGTGTCGCCCTCCGCCGACGCGGACGAGATCGCCGTCTTGATCGGATCCGGGATGGTGTCGTCGAGCGGCAGCAGGCTCAACCAGTGGCTCATGCGTCTCCTCGCAGGGGTGGGCCGGTTGCCCACGGGCACGTGGGTCCGGTGGACCGTCGCGAGCGAGGTTTGCGGGCTTGTGTTTCACGTCCGGATCCGGATTGTTTCCGGACCGTGAAGTTGTGTTTCGGACGTGTAAGCAGCTGTCCCCAGGGGAACGGACGCGGGGTCGTGCCCCGGTTCAGGCGGTGACGCGGTCGGCGGCGCGCGCCGAGAACGCCGCGCGCAACGGGCCCACGATGCGCGGCACGAGGGCGTGCAGCTGCGGCAGCTCGAGGCCGTAGAGCCCGTGGACGGGGTCGACGGCCGGCACCCACGGCGCGATGGCGCAGTGCGGGAACAGCAGCAGCAGGTAGCCCGCGAGCGTGTCGAGGTCGGCACCGGCGGCGAAGTCGCCCCGCGCGGACGCGTGCTCCATCAGCGGCAGGAGCACCTCGCGGTAGTGCCGGTTCACGACGTCGCGCACCGCGGTGCGGACCTCTGGGTCGATCTCGAGGTTGGTGGCGGCGGTGACGCCCCGCTCGAGCTCGTGCGTCGCGAAGTAGCTGAACCACTCGCGCAGCAGCCACTCGACCACGTCGAAGAACTCGGCGTCGTCGCCGAGCTCACCCTGAAGCCGCGAGACGAGGGTGTCCCGGATCTCGTGGCTCACGACCTCGCAGACGAAGCCGAACAGCTCGAGCTTGTCGGTGAAGTACTGGAACAGGCTGCCCTTGGCCACGCCGGCCTCGCGCGCGACGACGTTGAGGCTGCCCGCGGAGAACCCGTGCCGGCCGAACTCGCGCATCGCGGCGTCGAGGACCCGAGCGCGCTTCGCGGGGTCGAGGTTGTCCCAGGTGGGCGTGGGCACTACGCGGGGGCGCCTTCGGGCTCGCCGAGCAGCGCGTCGACGAAGGCGTCCGGTTCGAACGGCGCGAGGTCGTCGGGGCCCTCGCCGAGGCCGACGAGCTTCACCGGGATGCCGAGCTCGCGCTGCACGGCGATGACGATGCCACCCTTCGCGGTGCCGTCGAGCTTGGTGAGCACGATGCCGGTGACGTCGACGACCTCGGTGAACACCCGCGCCTGGATGACGCCGTTCTGACCGGTGGTCGCGTCGAGCACGAGCAGCACCTCGTCGACCGGGCTCTGCTTCTCGACGACCCGCTTCACCTTGCCGAGCTCGTCCATGAGGTCGGTCTTGGTGTGCAGGCGGCCGGCCGTGTCGATGAGGACGCAGTCGACGCCGGCTTCCTTGCCGGCCTTCACCGCGTCGAACGCGACCGCCGCCGGGTCGCCCCCCTCGGGGCCGCGCACGACCCGGGCGCCGACCCGCTCGCCCCACGTCGTGAGCTGGTCGGCCGCGGCCGCGCGGAACGTGTCGGCCGCGCCGAGGAGCACGCTGCGGTGCTCGGCGACCACGACGCGGGCGAGCTTGCCGCACGTCGTGGTCTTGCCGGTGCCGTTCACGCCGACGACGAGCACCACGGCGGGCGAGCCGTCCTCGTGCTTGGCCGTCTTCAGCGTGCGGTCCTGGCTCCCGATCACCTGGAGCAGCTCACCCTCGAGCAGCTCGCGCAGCCCGGCGGGCGTGCGCGTGCCCAGCACGCGGACCTTCTCCTTGAGGCTCTCGACGACCTGCTGCGTCGCGGCGACGCCGAGGTCGGCCGAGAGGAGCGTGTCCTCGACCTCCTCCCACGTGTCGTCGTCGAGGGTGTCGCGGGCGAGCAGGCCGAACAGCGCGCGGCCGACGGCGGTCTGCGAGCGCGAGAGGCGCCCGCGCAGGCGGGCGAGGCGGCCGAGGGCCGGGTCGGGGACGTCGAGCCCGGGCGCGGCGGGCGCCTCCGGCTCGGCCGGGGCCTCGGGCGTGA
>DASZYF010000115.1:0-17632 GCA_035545535.1 Mycobacteriales bacterium
GCCCGCCGGCCGAGGACGCCGGCGCTCGCGGGTCCCAGACCGAGCGCCACCGCCGCCTCGAGGTCGTCCGCCGTGTCGACGTCGCGCCGCAGGCCCGGCCCGGCGGTGCCGGTGAGGTCGGTCGCCCCGCCGGCGACATGCCGGGCGTGCGAGCCCGCCCCGTAGGAAGGTGCGAGCAGAGCGGCGTCGCGGGCGGTGAGCAGCGCGGTGCCGGTCCCCGATGCGTCGGCAACCACTCCGCGGTCGATCGCGGCGGCGGCCGCGAGCACCGTGCGCAGCTCGTCCGGCCGCACGGCCGGGAGGTCACCCATCAGCACGGCCACCGGGGCGTGCGGGTCGCCGAGGGCGCGTGCGGCCGCCACCACGTCGCCGTCGAGGCCCGCGCCGTGGTCGCCGACCGCCACCACGCGCGCGGCACCGACCGTCGCCGCGGCGGCGGCGAGCACGTCATCGGTCATCGCCGCGACGAGTGCCGTGCGGGCCGGGTGGTCGAGGCGCGTCTTCGCCGCGGTCGCATCCTTCACGGGCACGAGCACGTGCCAGGGGAGGGCGGGCGCGGGCACGCACCGATCCTGCCCCCACGCGCCGGGCCGGCTGGCCCGGGCGACCCGAACCGCTGCGCTCGGGCAGACTTCGACCCATGGCACGCGCGGCGGTCCTCGGGAGCGGGTCCTGGGGCACCGCCTTCGCCAAGGTGCTGTGCGACGCCGACACGACGACCACGCTGTGGGCCCGCCGGGCCGAGGTCGCCTCCGCGATCTCCGACCGCCGCGAGAACCCGGACTACCTGCCCGGGGTCGCCCTCCCGCCGGCGCTGCGCGCGACGACCGATCCGCGGGACGCGCTGGCCGGGGCCGACTTCGTCGTGCTCGCCGTGCCCAGCCAGACGCTGCGCGAGAACCTCGCCGGCTGGGCCGCGCTCATCCCGCCGGACGCGACCCTCGTGAGCCTCATGAAGGGTGTCGAGCTCGGAACGCTCAAGCGGATGAGCGAGGTCATCGCCGAGGTCGCCGACGTCGCGCCGAGCCGCGTCGCCGTCGTGAGCGGGCCGAACCTCGCGAAGGAGATCGCGGCGGAGCAGCCGGCGGCCAGCGTGGTCGCCTGCACCGACCCGCTGCGCGCCGACGCGTTGGCCGACGCGTGCGTCACGCGCTACTTCCGCCCGTACACCAACGACGACGTGATCGGCTGCGAGGTCTCCGGCGCCGGCAAGAACGTCATCGCGCTGGTCTGCGGCATCGCCGAGGGCATGGGCTTCGGCGACAACACCATGGCGACCCTCATGACCCGCGGACTCGTCGAGATCGCGCGCCTCGGCGTCGCTCTCGGCGCGCAGGCGCGCACCTTCGCGGGGCTCGCGGGCATGGGCGACCTCGTCGCGACGTGCGCGAGCCCGCTGTCGCGCAACCACTCGTTCGGGCAGAAGATCGGCCGGGGCATGACGATGGACGAGATCCTCGCCGGCTCGCACCAGGTGGCCGAGGGCGTGAAGAGCTGCCGGTCGATCCTCGACCTCGCCCGCAAGCACGACGTCGACATGCCGCTCACGGAGGGCGTCGAGCGCGTGCTCTACGAAGGCGTGTCTCCACGCGAGATGGTCGCGTCCCTCATGGGTCGCGCACGGCAGAGCGAAGCCATCCCGCACTGAGGCGTCGCCCTGCGGCAATCACTTCGCGTCGAGGTCCTACGCTGAGCGCGTGAGCGGCGAGCACACCCGCGCAGTGCACACGCCCGCGCACCCGGTGCCCGCGCAGACCCCGATCGGCCTGCCGATCTACCGCAGCGCGATCTTCCGCTTCGCCGACGCGCAGGAGTACGCCGACGTGCTCGCCCGCCGGCGCCCCGGGTACTCCTACGCGCGTGAGGCCAACCCCACGTGCGACGCCTTCGCGCAGGGAGTGGCCGCGCTCGAGGGAGCTGCGCACGGCGTGCCGTTCAGCTCCGGCCAGGCCGCGACGGTCGCCGCCGTGCTGACGGCGTGCAAGGCCGGGGACCACGTCGTCGCGCCCCACGAGGCGTACGGCGGCACCTACGGATTCCTCAACGGCATGGCGCGCGGCCTCGGCATCGACACCACGTTCGTCGACCCGCACGACCTCGAAGCCGTCGCCGCCGCGATCCGTCCCGAGACCCGCCTCGTCTGGGGCGAGACGCTCGCCAACCCGACGATGGGCGTCACCGACCTACCGGCGATGGCGGCGATCGCGCATGACGCCGGCGCGCTGTTCGTCGTCGACTCGACGTTCGCGTCGCCGGTCGTGTGCCGCCCCGCGGAGCACGGTGCCGACGTCGTCATGCACTCGGCGACGAAGTACATCAGCGGTCACTCCGACGTCATCGCCGGTGTGCTCGTCGCCGACGACGTCGACCTGGCCGAGCGCCTGCGGCTCACGTCGGTGGTGCTCGGGCAGACGCTCGGACCCGACGATGCGTGGATCGCGCACCGCGGGCTGGCGACGCTGCCGCTGCGCGTCGAGCGCCACTGCAGGTCCGCGGCGCAGGTGGCCGCTGCCCTCGAAGGCCATCCGCGCCTGTCGCGGGTCGACCACCCCAGCCTCACCTCGTCGCGCGATCACGACCTCGCGTCGAAGCTGTTCCGTGACGGTCTCTTCGGTGGTGTCGTGACGGTGCACGTGACCGGTGGACGTGCTGCAGGACAGGCGTTCTGCGACGGGCTGCGGATCATCACGAACGCGACGAGCCTCGGCGGCGCGCACTCGGTCGTCAGCCACGTCGCGTCGACGACGCACCGCCAGCTCGATGCGGCGGCGCTCGCCGCCGCCCGCCTCGATGAAGGCTCGGTGCGCATCAGCATCGGGCTCGAAGATGCCGACGACATCATCGCCGACTGCCTGCAGTCGCTGGACGCGCTGCCGAGCCCGTGACGCTCCTCGACGACTGGCTCGAGGAGTTCCTCGGCCAGTGGCCTCCGCGGTCACCGTTCGACGTCGTCGGCTCGCCGCTGCGGGCGGCGCCCGCCTGGGACGGCACCGACCGACCGGTCACCGGCGTGTCGGCGCCCGGTCTCGGCGCGGTGCTCTCGGTGCCGCCGCGTGCGGTCGATGCCGTCCGCGCCCTCGGCGACGACTGGCACGCGCCCGACTACGGAGCGCGACTGGCCGGCGTGCTCGGGCTCGAGCCGTCGACGTGGGTCCTCGACGGCACCGGGGTCTTCCGCTGGGCCGATCACGTCGCCCCGCTCGAGCCGCTCGGCGAGTGGGTCGACCCCGAGGACGCGCGCGTGCCCCCGTGGCTGCGCCCGTTCAACGGTGGGGTGCTGTGCGCGTGGGACGACGACGGCAGCTACGTCGCGGGCGTCGGCATCAAGCGTCACAGCGACCTCGGCGAGGAGATCGCCGTCGGCACCGAACCGGCTGCCCGCGGGCGTGGCTACGCGCGGCGGCTCGTCGTCACCGCCGCGCACGCCATCCTCGAGCGCGGCGCGGTGCCCACGTACCTGCACGCACCCGACAACGTCGCCAGCGCGCACGTCGCCGAGGCATCCGGGTTCGCCGACCGTGGCTGGCGCTTCCTGGGCCTCTGGACCCGCGACGCGCTCCACTCCTGACGAGACGAAGCAGACACCCGCTCATGACGCTGCAGCGCCGCGCGAAGATCGTCTGCACGATCGGACCCGCCGTCGCCACACCCGACGGTGTGCTGGCGCTCGTCGAGGCCGGCATGGACGTCGCCCGCCTCAACTTCAGCCACGGCACGCAGGCCGAGCACGCGCGGGCGTACCGGCTCGTGCGCGAGGCCTCGGACCGCACCGGGCACGCGGTCGCGGTGCTCGCCGACCTGCAGGGACCGAAGATCCGGCTCGGCACCTTCGCCGACGGCGGCGCGGACTGGGCCACCGGCGACGAGGTCACCATCACCACGGAGGACATCGTCGGCGCCGGCACGCTCGTCGGCACCACGTACGTGCGCTTCGCCCATGACGTGAAGCCCGGCGACCGCGTGCTCGTCGACGACGGTCGCGTCGACCTCCAGGTCCTCGACACCGACGGCATCGCCGTGCGGCTGCGCGTGCTCGACGGCGGACGCGTCAGCAACAACAAGGGCATGAACCTGCCCGGCATCGCCGTGAGCGAGCCGGCGCTGACCGACAAGGACGTCGAGGATCTGCGCTTCGCGCTCGGCCTGCGCGTCGACCTCGTCGCCCTCTCGTTCGTGCGGCAGCCGGACGACGCCGACCGCGTGCGCGCGGTCATGCGTGAGGAGGGTGCGCTGCTGCCGGTGCTCGCCAAGGTGGAGAAGCCCGAAGCAGTGCACGCGCTCGACGAGATCATCGCGGCGTTCGACGGTGTGCTCGTCGCGCGGGGCGACCTCGGCGTCGAGATGCCCCTCGAGGACGTTCCGCTCGTGCAGAAGCGCGCGGTCGCCCTGTGCCGTGACAACGCGAAGCCGGTCATCGTCGCGACTCAGATGCTCGAGTCGATGATCGACGAACCGCGCCCGACGCGCGCCGAGGCGAGCGACGTGGCCAACGCCGTGCTCGACGGGACCGACGCCGTGATGCTCTCGGGCGAGACGAGCGTCGGCCGGCACCCGATCGAGGCGGTGAAGACGATGTCGCGCATCGTCATGGCGGCCGAGACGGGCCGGGGTCCGTACGCGGTGCGTCCGCTGACGCGGGAACCCCGCACGCAGAGCGGCGCGATCGCGCGCGCGGCGGTCGAGATCGCGCACCAGCTCGAGGCGGCTGCTCTCGTCGCGTTCACGATGGGTGGCGACACCGCACGCCGGCTCGCGCGCCACCACAGCAGCGTCCCGCTGCTCGCGTTCACACCGGTGCAGGTGACCCGCTCCCAGCTCGCGGTGTCGTGGGGGGTGGAGACGTTCTTCACCGAGACCGTGAGCACGCTCGGCGAGATGGTCAAGCAGGTCGACGAGGTGCTGCTCGCCACCGCGCGGGCGCGCCCGGGCGAGCTCATCGTCGTCGTGGCCGGCGTGCCGATCGCGACCCCCGGCGCGACCAACACGATCCGCGTGCACCGTGTGGGCGGCGACCGGTAAGGCCGCCGCGAGGGCTAGCGCAGCGTGCGGGGGTCGCCGTCGAACCGCCAGCGCAGCACCTGTCCACGGCTGTGCGCCGCTCCCGCGAACCGGCCCGGCCGCAGGTCCAGCACTCCGTTCGTGGCGAACACCCGCCGGCCGCCGACGCCCTTGCCCGTCAGCGTGGCCGTGCCGGTCCAGCCGTGCCGTCCGCGTCGGAGCAGCAGCACCAGGGTCGCGCGGTGGCCGCTCGCATCGTGCACCGGCACGGTGGCGCGGACAGCGAGGACGACGCCGTGCGCGCCGTGCACGACGTGGACCTGCGGCCGCCCGATCGTCGCCGTGAAGGTGAGGCGTGGCGAGGTGATGCGCACGCTCGCGGCGAGCAGGGTCGAGGCAGGGGTCGGCTGCGGGTGCTCCGGCGGGGATCCGGTAGCGGTGGGCGTCGCGGTGGGGCTCGGGATGTCGGTGGGAGTCGGGGTCGCGGGCAGCACCCCCGCGCCGGTCATCGTCACGACCTGGCGGCCCTGGCCGTCACCGGCGTCGAACGTGTACGACGACGATGCCGCCCCCGGCGCGACCGGCGCGAACGTCACGTCGATGTCGAGGTTGCCCCCCGGCGCGAAGCACTGCCCCTCGCTCACCGGGTTGGTCGCCTCGAACGGCTCGGCCGGACCCTTCGCGGTGGAGAGGCACACGGTCACGTTGCCGGTGTTGGCCAGCGTGATGGTGGCGTGCGCGGTGCTGCCCACCGGCACGTCGCCGAAGGCGAGCGGCGTCGCCGTCGGCGTCACCTCGAGGTGCGGGTCGGCGTCGACCGCGCTCGCCGAGAGCGGCACCGTCACCGTGACCCCGTCACCCGAGAGCGACAGCGAGTCGGTGTAGTCGCCGGCGGTGGTGGGGTCGAAGTCGACCGGGACGGTGATGGTCGCCTGCGGCGCGAGCGTGGCCCCGGCGGCGGGGAGGGTCGGGGCCGAGAAGGGGGCGCTCGGTCCGGTGGCGTCGGTGAACGTGAGCGTGGACGTGCCGGTGTTCTTCACCGCGACCGACATGCTCGTGCTGCTGCCGGTCGGGACCGGGTCTCCGGACGTGCTGAACACGAGGCTCGTCGGTGTGGCGGACAGCCCGGCCTGCGTGCCGACGCCGGCCAGGCCGACGGAGGTGCTGCCCGAGGTCCCCGAGGTGGAGAAGGCGACGGTGAGCGTGCCCGTCGCCGGCCCGGTCGTCGACGGCGTGAAGGTCACCGGGAGCGAGAACGTCGCCCCGGCCGCGACGTCGACGCCTCCGGCCGGGATGCCGCTCGTGTCGACCGCGAACGGGGCGTTCGTCGTCGCACCCGTGATCGTGACGTTCTGGTGGGCGGTCAGCGTGACCGTCCCGCTCTTCGGGACCGTCACGCCGCTCTGCCCGAAGTCCGTGCTCGGCGCGGACAGCGGCGTCGTGGTGGGTCGGCCGAACGCGAACACGGCCCCGATGTGCCGTGCCGTGGTGCTGTTCGCGTAGTCGAAGCTTCCCCACGTGCCGACGTAGACGTGACCCGCGTCCGTGGCGGGCACCGTGAACTTGCTGACCGGGCCGAGGTCGGCCGAGAACACCGGCGTCCAGGACCCCGAGGTCGGCACCGCGGGGAACGCCAGCAGGTGACCGTCGTTGTCGCAGGTCGAGCTGCTGCTGCAGTAGCCGCTCGTGCCGGCGGGTGGGTGGTTCGCCGACACGAGCCAGACGAGGCCGGACCCCGGCGTCGTGCCGTCGCTCGTCACCACCGGAGAGCCGGAGGAGTACCCGTTGCCCGCGGTGGTCGCCGCGACGGACAGCGACGGCTCGCCGCCCGCCGTGGTGCCGTACGCGTAGGCGGTGAGCGGACCGCCCGAGCCGGGCCCGCCGCCGTTGCCGGACGTCGCGGACGAGAGCACGTAGATGTAGCCGCCGTGGCCGCCGTCGCCGCCGTAGACCGCGGGATGACCCCACTGCCCGCCCGTCGGCACGTCCAGCTTCTGCAGCACGTTGCTCACGTCGTTGCTCGTCGCCGCGCGACCGCCGAGGTGGTCGGAGTCGAGCAGGTAGAGCACGTGGGCCTTGCCCTGCGCGACCATGAGGTGCGGATGGTCGGTCGTGCCGAAGTACGCCGGAGGCAGGTCGACGAGTCCCCCCGAGCCGAGGTCCTGGTCGTTGGTGTCCAGCGTGTCCGCGTTGGGCGGGGCGAAGAAGTCGACCGGCGTCAGCTTGTGGTCGTCGCCGATCGTCAGGTGCACGACCGACTCGGACAACCCGGCCGGCGGGCTTGTCCCGGGGGTCCCGGGCTTGGGGGTGTAGGCGTTGTCGCCGGCGTTGCCGGTGACGAGCCACATGTCGTGGGCGCCTCGTGTGACGAGCCCGCCGCCGCCCTCCCAGATGCCGGCGCCACCGGCCTTGGCGGCGGTCGCCTCCGCCGACCACATCGCATCGATCGTGCCGCTGGTCGTGCTCACGCCGACGACGTAGCCCGAGTAGTAGTCGCCGTAGTCGCAGTGCGATCCGAACCCGAGGTAGACCTCGCCGCCCACCAACGTGAGGGCCGTGCGCTGCAGCTCGTAGGTGGCCGAGAACGTGACCGACGGGTTGTTGTCCGGATGGCCCTGGATCTTGACCGGCCATCCGGGCCGCTCCGCCCCTGTGAGCGGGTCGAACGCCTCGAGCCAGTAGCTCGGTGAGCCCCGGTCGGGTCCGTCGTCCTTCTTCGCCGTCACGTACACGTAGCCCGATGCGGGGTCGTACACGCCGGTGCTGGTGATCCCGATGTCGGGGACCAGGTCGGTGCAGCCGATCCACGAGACCTTCCACGACGGGCCGACGTTGCGCGACCACAGCACCGACCCGCTGGTGGGGTCCAGGCCGTAGATCCAGTTCGTCTCGGTGCCGACGACGACGACCTTCGTCCCGCCCTTGGTGACGACGAGTGGGCTCGCGTAGACCTCGCCGTCGACCGGGGTCTTCCACAGCTGGCCGAAGTCGGTCGCCCGGACGTCAGCGGTGGGGTCGAGGCCCGGCCCGGTCTCGTCGCCCTCCTGCTGGTCCCACCCGGTCCGCGAGTTGTCGAGGTCGAGCGTCATGACGTCCGCGCGCGCCCGGGCTCGGCTGATCACGGTCGGGGTGAAGGCCGCGATCACGACCAGCAGGAGCGCCAGGAGCGTGCGGCTGCGAGGAGCCGGCACGGACGAAGGGTATGTGCCGCACCTCAGGGATGCCTGAGAGCGTCGCCGCCCGGCGTCGACGCGCGGGCCGGCGCGTCCGCGGGGACGCTGCGCGCGGTCGGGCGGCGTCGCGGCACGGCCTAGGGTCCTTCCCGTGTCGAGAGGTCGCATCCGCGTCGCGGTGGTCTTCGGCGGCCGGTCGGGTGAGCACCCGATCAGCTGCGTGTCCGCGGGCTGCGTCCTGGCCGCGCTCGACCCGGCGCGCTACGAGGTGCTGCCGGTCGGCATCACCCGCGACGGGCGCTGGGTGCTGCCGCCCGACGGGCAGCGGCTCGCGATCGAGTCCGGCGCGCTGCCCGAGGTCACCGACGGAGCGCCGCTCGCGTTGCCCGCCGACCCGTCGGCCGCGAACCTGGTCGTGCTCGCACCCGGCGAGGTCCCGGCAACGCTCGGCAGCGTCGACGTCGTGTTCCCGCTGCTCCACGGCGCGTTCGGCGAGGACGGCACCGTGCAGGGCCTGCTCGAGATGGCCGGCGTCCCCTACGTGGGCAGCGGCGTGTTCGCCAGCGCGGCCGCGATGGACAAGGCGCACATGAAGGTGATGCTGCGCGTCGCCGGGCTACCGGTCGGCCCGTACGTCGTGCTCAAGCCGCACGACGCGATCCCGGCCGCGCTCGACCTGCGGCTGCCCGTGTTCGTGAAGCCCGCCCGCGCGGGCAGCTCGCTGGGCATCACGCGCGTGACGGACTGGGCCGACCTGCCGGCGGCGGTCGCGGCGGCGCGCGCGCACGACCCGAAGGTCCTCGTGGAGGAGGGCATCACCGGGCGGGAGCTCGAGTGCGGCGTCCTCGGGGGTCTCGGCGGCGGGCGTCCCGAGGCATCGCTGCCCGCCGAGGTGAGGGTGGTCGGCAACCACGAGTTCTACGACTTCGAGGCGAAGTACCTCGACGACGCCACCGAGCTGGACGTGCCGGCGCTCGTCCCCGACGAGGTCACCGCGCGGGTGCGGACGCTCGCCGTCGATGCGTTCGAGGCGCTCGACTGCGCCGGCCTCGCCCGGGTCGACTTCTTCGTCACCGAGGACGGGCGCGGTGGTTGGGACGTCGTCGTCAACGAGGTCAACACGATGCCCGGCTTCACGCCGGTGTCGATGTTCCCGCTGATGTGGGAGGCGACCGGCCTCGACTACCCGGCGCTGGTCGACCGGCTCATCCGCCTGGCGGTGGAGTCGGGCACGGGCCTGCGCTGAGCAGGGGGCTGACGGCACCGAGCACGTGCTCGGGCGCCACGTCGGCCGGCACCGTCAGCTCGACCGGCGGCTGCGGGCCACGGGTGACGAGCGTGACCGGATCGGCGTCGAGGTCAGGGGAGCCCCAGCAGCGCTGCTGGCTGCCCGGGGAGCCGGGCGGGCTCCACTCGATGACCCCGGCGCTCACGGGCTTCCCCAGGTCCACGCCGCAGCGCAGGGTCACCGCGGGCGACCCCCAGGCGCGCGTGTACGGCGAGCCCGGCGATGTCTTCCGGCCCTTGAGGTCGGCGTCGAGGTCGTGGGGCAGCGCCGCGACCACGCGGGCGCACGCCGCGGCCACGGCGGGCGGCGGGACGGGCGGCGACAACCGGACCGCGCCCGTGCCGCACCCGCCCAGCGCGAGCGGCATGGAGAGCGCGAGGCCGGACAGCAGGCCGGAGAGGCCGCGGGACAGGACGCCGGCGCGGGTCCGGCGGGCGGGGCGAGTGGTCAGAGCGAGCGGCTCAGAGGTGGACGACCGGGCACGTGAGCGTGCGGGTGATGCCGTCGACCGCCTGCACCTTCGCGACCACGAGCTTGCCGAGCTCGTCCACGCTGCGCGCCTCGGCGCGCACGATCACGTCGTACGGGCCGGTGACGTCCTCGGCCTGGGTCACGCCGCCGATCGTGGCGATCTCCTTCGCGACCGCTGCCGCCTTGCCGACCTCGGTCTGGATGAGGATGTAGGCCTGGACCACGGGTGCTCCGTTCTTCATGATGTGGGCGCTCGTGCGGCTGGGCCGGCAGGGGTGCCGGGACAGCCAGGTCTGGACGGTGACGCTATCGCAGGCGTGGAACAGGACGGGTGGCGGAGGTGCGGCTCGACGAGACCGGTGAGCACGCGTTGATCAGCCGCGTCACCGCGCGCCTCGGCGGCCCGCCCGCGCCCGCCGGGCCGGGCGACGACGCCGCGGTCGTCGCGGCCCCCGACGGCCGCGTGGTCGCGACGACGGACCTGCTCGTGGAGGGTGTGCACTTCCGCCTCGACCCGGGGTGGTCGACCCCCTACGACGTGGGCCGCAAGGCCGCCGCGCAGAACATGGCCGACGTCGCGGCGATGGGGGCGCGCCCGACGGCGCTGCTCGTGGGCCTGGCCGCGCCGGGCGCGCTCCCGGTCGCCGTCGCCGACGCCCTCACCGACGGGTTGCGGGACGAGGCCGCCGTGTGCGCTGCGCAGATCGTCGGCGGGGACCTCGTCGCCTCGGACCGCCTGCTGCTCGCCGTCACCGCGCTCGGTGACCTCGAGGGTCGGGCGCCGGTGACGCGCGCCGGGGCCCGGCCGGGTGACGTGCTCGTGCTCGCCGGCACGCTCGGGCGCAGCGCGGCGGGCCTGCGGCTGCTCGACCTCGGGGTGACGGGCGGGCCGCTCGTCGACGCGCACCGGCGGCCCACGCCGCCGTACGCCACGGGCATCGCTCTCGCGGTCGCCGGCGCGACGTCGATGGTGGACATCAGCGACGGCCTCGCGCAGGACCTCGGCCACGTCGCGCGGGGGAGCGGGGTGCGCATCGACGTCGACGAGCTGCCGCTGGCCGACGGTGTCGAGCCGGGCGACGCGGCGCACGGCGGCGAGGAGCACAGCCTGGTCGCGACGCTGCCCGCGGGAGCGGCCTGGCCCGACGGTGTCGTACGCATCGGCCGGGTGAGCGCGGGCCGCGGGGTGTGGCTCGGCGGCACCGAGGTGACCGGCGGCTTCGACCACTTCCGCTAGGCCCATGGCGTCGGGAAGTCGTTAGCGTCTGGAGCGGCCGCAGGAGCCGGCCCGCGGCTGTTCCCCAGCCGCCGGAGCCCCGATGGGAGATGACGTGTGACCGGTGCGCCACCGAGGGTGCTGACCGTCGCGGGCAGCGACTCCGGAGGCGGGGCCGGCATCCAGGCCGACCTGAAGACGATGCTCGCGCTCGGCGCGCACGGCATGAGCGTCATCACGGCGGTCACGGCGCAGAGCTCGGTGGGCGTGCAGGGCGTGTGGGACCTTCCGGTCGAGGCGGTCGTGCGCCAGCTCGACAGCGTGCTCGACGACATCGGCGTCGACGCCGTCAAGACCGGGATGCTCTCGTCGCCGCTCATCGTGGAAGCGGTTGCCGAGCGCCTCGCGGGCGTGGACGCGCCGGTGGTGGTCGACCCGGTGGGCGTCAGCAAGCACGGCGACCCGCTGATCGCGCCGGAAGCGGTCGACACGATCATCACGCGGCTGCTGCCGGTCGCGACCGTGGCGACACCGAACCTCGACGAGGTGCGGCTGCTCACCGGGGTGGACGTCCGGGCCGAGCGTGACCTCGTGGCCGCGGCCGACGCGATCCTCGCGATGGGGCCGCGGTGGGTGCTGATCAAGGGCGGCCACCTCGACGGCGACGCGGTCGACCTGCTCACCGACGGGACGCAGCAGGTCGAGCTGCGGGCCGAGCGCCTCGACAACCGGCACACGCACGGCACCGGCTGCACGCTGGCGAGCGCCATCGCCACCCGCCTGGCGTTCGGCGACGACGTGCCGACGGCGGTGGCGGCCGCGAAGGACTACGTCACCGGCGCGGTGCGCCACGGCTTCGCGCTCGGGTCAGGCATCGGACCCGTGGACCACGGGTGGGCGCTCCGGCGGAGCTGAGCCGACCTGAGCTGGGCCGAGCCGCCGAGCTGGGCTCGCTACTTGGCGAGCTGGAGGGTCTTGCCCGCCTTGATGCACGAGGTGCAGGCGTTGATCTTCTTGGTGGTGCCGCCGCCCGCGGGGATGCGGACCGGCTGGATGTTGGGGTTCCAGCGGCGGCGGGTCCGGCGGTGCGAGTGTGAGACGGACATGCCGAAGCCCGGCCCCTTGCCACAGACGTCGCACACGGCGGCCACGGTCGATCCCTACCTTCGAAGCTGGAGTCAGAGTCCTCGCCCGGCCCAGAGGGGCCCGCGGGTCGGCGACAAGGCTATCAGCGGGCGGATGCCCTTGGCGCCTCCGCCGGTGGGGGAACAGCATCCCACCGGCTTCGGCGCGGCCCGCCACACCCACAACCCTCCGGCCGCCGGTCGGGGCGTCGTACGACGATGGGGCCGTGCCCGCCGCCGACGATCCGAGCAGCCCGAGCGTCTCCCTCGACGCTCCGCTGTCCCGGGTGGTCGGCAGCGCCAAGGCGGCGGGCCCGCTCGAGGACGGTCTCGGCCTGTTCTCCGTCCGCGACCTGCTGAACCACCTGCCCCGGCGCTACCAGAAGCGCGGCGAGCTGACGGCCATGCGCGAGCTCGTGATCGGCGAGCTCGCGACCGTCCAGGCCCGCGTGGGCAAGGTCGAGGTGAAGGGCCCGCCGCCCTACGCACGGCGCGGAGGAGGAGGCCGGCGACCCCCGGGCCGGGTCGAGGTGACCGTCACCGACGGCTCCACCGCGCTGCGGCTCACGTTCTTCAACCAGATCTGGTGGAGCAAGAAGCTCGCGGCCGGGATGACCGTGCTGGCCTCCGGCAAGGTCGACACGTTCAACGGCAAGCTCCAGATGGTCAACCCCGAGGTGCAGATCCCCGGCGGTGACGAGCTCGACGACTTCGAGCGCGACCTGTTCGCCGGCGCGCTGCTGCCGATCTACCCCGCCACCGAGCGGGTGCCCACGTGGCGGATCAGCCGGGCCGTCCGGTTCGCGCTGAGCCTCGTCGACGTCGGCCCCGACGACGACCCCGTCCCCGCCGCGCTGCGCCGGCGCCGGGGGCTGTCCGCCCTCGGCGAGGCCTACGAAGCCGTGCACCACCCGGACTCCTACGCCGACGTCGAGCGGGGCCGCAAGCGGCTGCGCTACGACGAGGCCTTCGTGCTGCAGGTCGAGCTCGCCCGGCGGCGGGCGGCCACCGAGCGGCTGCCGGCGACGCCGCGCCTCACGGTCGAGGGAGGGCTGCTCGCCGCGTTCGACGCCGCGCTGCCGTACACGCTCACGGACGGCCAGCGCGAGGTCGGTGAGCGGTTCGCCGCCGAGATCGCCCGCGACGTCCCGATGCACCGCCTGCTGCAGGGCGACGTCGGCAGCGGCAAGACCGTCGTCGCGCTGCGCGCCGCGCTGCAGGTCGTCGACGGCGGGGGACAGGCCGCGATCCTCGCGCCCACCGAGGTCCTCGCCACCCAGCACGCCCGTGGCATCCGCGACCTGCTCGGGCCGCTCGGCCGGGCCGGCGAGCTCGACTCGGCCGACATCGCCACCCGCGTCGCGCTGCTCACCGGCAGCCAGGGCGCGGCGGCGCGACGGCAGGCGCTCGCCGAGATCGCGTCGGGCGAGGCCGGCATCGTCGTCGGCACCCACGCGCTGCTCGAGCCCACCGTGCAGTGGAAGGACCTCGGTCTCGTCGTGGTCGACGAGCAGCACCGGTTCGGGGTGGAGCAACGCGACGCGCTGCGCACCCGCGGTGCCCAGTCGGGGGCCGCGCCGCACGTGCTCGTCATGACGGCCACGCCGATCCCGCGGACGATCGCGATGACCATCTACGGCGACCTCGAGTCGTCCGCGCTCACCGAGCTGCCGCGCGGACGTCAGCCGATCGCGAGCCACGTCGTCCCGCCGGAGAAGCCGCAGTGGCTCGACGCCGCGTGGCGGCGCGTGCGCGACGAGGTCGCCGCGGGGCGCCAGGCGTTCGTCGTGTGCCCGCAGATCACGGGTGACGCCACCGACGACACCGGTGACGCGCCGCCGCCCGACGACGGTGGGCGCTCCCGCGGAGCGGCGGTCGAGGAGGTCGTCCCGCACCTGCTGGCGAACGACCTCGCGGGCCTGAGAGTGGCTGCGCTGCACGGGAAGATGCCCGCCGATGACAAGGACGCGACGATGTCGGCGTTCGCGCGCGGGGACATCGACGTGCTCGTCGCGACCACCGTCATCGAGGTCGGCATCGACGTCCCGAACGCGACGGTCATGGTGATCCTCGACGCCGACCGGTTCGGCGTGAGCCAGCTGCACCAGCTGCGCGGGCGCGTCGGCCGTGGCCGGCACGCGAGCTTCTGCCTGTTGCAGACCAGCGCGGAGCCGGGGACGCCGGCCCGCGAGCGCGTCGAAGCGGTGGCGAAGGAGCCCGACGGCTTCAAGCTGTCCTACGTCGACCTCGAGCAGCGGCGCGAGGGTGACGTGCTCGGTGCGTCGCAGAGCGGCCGCCGCGGGTCCATCCGGCTGCTCGACGTGCTGAAGCACGAGGACCTCATCGCGGAAGCCCGTGCGGACGCGATCGCGCTCATCGCCGAAGACCCGACCCTGCGCGACCACCCGGCGCTCGGGAAGGCGGTGCGCTCGATGCTCGACCCGGCCGACGCCGCGTTCCTGGAGAAGGGATGACGCGCATCGTCGCGGGCGTCGCCGGCGGCCGCCGGCTGGCGGTCCCACCGGGCACCCGCACCCGCCCGACGGCGGACCGCGTCCGCGAAGGCCTGTTCTCCGCGCTGGGAGACCTCAGCGGGCGCACGGTCCTCGACCTGTTCGCCGGCAGCGGCGCGCTCGGTCTCGAGGCGCTGTCGCGCGGCGCGGCCGCGGCGACGATGGTCGAGAAGGACCCCCGCGCGGTCGCCACGATCCACGCCAACGCCGAGGTGGTCGGGCTGCCCGGCGCCCACGTCGTCGCGGCTCCGGTGGCCCGCTTCCTCGCCGGCACGCCGACCCCGTTCGACGTCGTCCTCGCCGACCCGCCCTACGCCGATCCGGTCGACGACCTCCTCGCCGCCCTGGCCTCCGGCTGGGCCGCCGACGTCGTCGTGATCGAGCGCGCCAAGCGCGACCCGGTCCCCGCCTGGCCGCCGCCGCTCGCACGGTGGAAGGAGAGGGCCTACGGCGACACCGTGCTGCTGTTCGGTGCGGTAGATCACACATCTCCGGCGTCGCCGTGATGCTTGGCTACCGTTGTCGGCCGTGAGACGGGCTGTGTGTCCCGGGTCCTTCGACCCGGTGACGAACGGGCACCTCGACATCATCGGCCGCGCGAGCCGCCTGTACGACGAGGTCGTCGTCGCGGTGCTCATCAACAAGAAGAAGTCGTCGCTGTTCACCGTCGACGAGCGCATCGAGATGCTCGGCGAGGTGACGGCCGAGTACGGCAACGTCGTCGTCGACTCCTTCCACGGCCTGCTCGTCGACTACTGCGTCGAGCGGAACATCCCGGCGATCGTCAAGGGTCTACGCGCGATCAGCGACTTCGACTACGAGCTGCAGATGGCGCAGATGAACTTCACGCTCAAGGGGGTGGAGACGCTGTTCATGACGACCAACCCCGAGTTCTCCTACCTCTCCTCCTCGCTCGCCAAGGAGGTCGCGACCTACGGCGGCGACGTCAGCCACCTGCTGCCCGCGGCGATCAACAAGCGCCTCGTCGACCGCCTGGCCGAGCAGGGCTGAACCCGACGGGGGCGGTCGCGCCCGGCGACGGGGCCTAACCTGTACTGCCGTGGGTGATGTGCAGGCGAAGCTCGACGAGATCGTCGACGTGGTCGAGAAGGCCAAGGCGATGCCGCTGTCGGCCAGCTGCGTCATCAACCGGGGCGAGGTCCTCGCCCAGCTCGAGCAGCTCCGCGACCTGCTCCCGACCGAGCTCGCCAGCGCGAAGGCGATCGTCGGGGACGCCGACGCGCAGGTGATGCGCGGGCGCGAGGAGGCCGATCGGATCATCGCCGAGGCCAAGGCCGAGCGGGCCCGGCTCGTCGGGCGCACCGAGATCGTGCAGCACGCCCAGCGCGAGGCCGAGCGCCTGGTCGAGGACGCCCGCGCCAACGCCGAGGCGATGCGCCGCGAGGTCGAGGACTACGTCGACGGCAAGCTGGCCAACTTCGAGGTCGTGCTGACCAAGACCATCAAGGCGGTCTCCCGCGGGCGGGACAAGCTGCGCGGCCAGGACGAGATGGCCGAGCTCGCCGACCAGGCGCAGGCGGGCCAGCCCGCCGACGCGTCGGCGGGCCCGAAGCACTACCGCCGGCCGGCGCCGATCACGATGGACGACACCGGCGAGGTGCCGCGGCTGTCCGACGACACCGCCCCACCGCGCGCCGCGTCCCGCTGACCGCACGGCCGCGACCATGAGCCGCCGCGACCACGGCCAGCCCCCGCGGGGACGCCGAGCCGACGCCGGCCCGCGTCCGGACCCGCACGCGCCGCTCGTCATCGACACGCGTGACCTGCCCCGGCGCCCGGGTTCGAGCCGGCAGCTGAGGCGGGAGGTCCCCGCGCCCGACCACCTGGGCAACGCGCTGTTCGCCGTGGAGCCGGGCAGCCCGATCCGGCTCGAGCTGCTGCTCGAGAGCGTCGTCGAGGGCGTCCTCGTGACGGCCGACGTCACCGCGACCGTGAGCGGGGACTGCGGCTACTGCCTCGAGCCGGACAGCCGCGAGGTGCAGGTGAGCGTCCAGGAGCTGTTCTCCTACGAGCCGCCGGAGGGGAGCGAGCCCGACGGCCGGCCGATCGACGACGAGGCGGTGGGCCTTCTCGTCGACGACCTCGCCGACCTCGAGCCGGCCGTGCGCGACGCGGTGGTCCTCACGCTCCCGTTCAGCCGTCTCTGCGACGACGAATGCCCGCGCCTCGCCGCCGTCCTGGAGGACGTGACGCCCGAAGAGGAACGGGTCGATCCGCGCTGGGAAGCCCTCAAGCGGGCCGTCGCCGACGGTGACGCATGACCGACGCGTGACCGGCTCCTGACCGGGCCGGCCACACCGCTCCGGCCGCTCCGGTAGGCTCTTCCCGGCTGCGCAGCGTCTCTCGTCCGGGACCGCGCGCGCCCACCCTGCCAAGTCCCCATTGCCAAGCCCTCACTGCTGGAGATCCGTCGTGGCCGTCCCGAAGCGCAAGAAGTCGCGTTCCAACACGCGGCACCGTCGCTCGCAGTGGAAGGCCGCGCCCATCACCACCGCGGCCTGCAGCCGCTGCCGGCAGCCGAAGCTCCCGCACGTCGCGTGCCCGACCTGCGGCACCTACGACGGCCGTCAGGTCATCGCGGTCTGACCGACCACCGGCACTGACCGACCACCGGCACGACCTCGCCGCAGCCGAGGTGACGTCGGCGCGCATCGCGCTGGACCTGCTGGGCGGTGACCACGCGCCCGACGCCGTCGTGGCGGGCGCCCTCGCCGCCGTCGCCGCCGACGCTGCGCTGGCCGTCACGCTCGTCGGACCACCGGACCTCGCCGCGGCCGCGCTCGAGCGGGCCGGCGCGGCGCCGGACGCGCTCCCGGTGGCGCCGGCCA
>DASZYF010000116.1:0-38601 GCA_035545535.1 Mycobacteriales bacterium
GAGTCCTGCGGGAGCGTCGTGAGCACCTCCTGCAGAAGGTCGACCACGTCGTCACCGGCTGCGCCGAGCCAGCGGTCGGGCGCGGCGCACAGCGCGGCGGCGAGCAGCCGTTCGCCGTCGCCGAGCTCGCGCGCGATCGCCGCCGCCGCGAGGGCGGCCTCCTTCGCGGGGCTCCGGTCGAACAGCCGCTGGTGCGCCGCGGCCAGCGCGGTGAGCAGGTCGCAGCGGCGCGCGCGGTCATCGGCACCGGGAAGGTCGAGCACCTTCAGGCCGCGTCGCACCGACGCGACCGCCTCCTCGAAGCCGAGCCGGTCCGACGCGTTGGTCGCGGCGAGCAGAGCGAACTCGGCCGCCTTCGCCGCCTGCCCGTCGGCCGCGGCCTCGGCGAAGTGCCGGGCGAGCGCATCGGCCTGCGCGGCGACGTCCTGGCCCGCGCGCTCCTCGATGGCCTCGCCGACGTGGCGGTGCAGGCGCACCCGCCGGGGATCGGACAGCGACGTGTAGACGGCCTGCCGCAGCAGTGCGTGCGTGAAGCGGTACACGCCCCACGCGCCCGGCACCTCCGCGACGATGCGCGCCTTCACCGCGTCGTCGAGTGCCTCGACGACGTCGATGCCCGCGACCTCGGGCACCGCCTCCACGAGGTCGAGCCCGAACTCGTCACCGAACACCGCCGCGACCGACAGCACCTTGTTGGTCTCGTGCGACAGGGTCGCGAGGCGGCGCTGCACCGCACCACGGGAACCGTCGGACAGCGCGAGCGACGCCCCGTCGGCGCGCGCGTCGGCGATCGTCGCCTCGAGCCCGCCGGCGCGCAGCCGCAGCATCGCTTCCGCGACGAAGAACGGCGTGCCCGCGGTCGCGTGGTGGATCTCGGCCCCGAGCCCCGCGAGGACCGCCGCTGACCCGCCTCCGACCCCCGCGCCCACCGCGTCGCCCACCCACGCGGTCACGGACTCGACGTCGAGACCGGACAGCTGGATGTGCTCGATGCGCGTGTTGGCGCCCGGATCGGCGAGCAGCCGCGCGAGCGGATCGGCGGGCCGCACGTCGGTGTCGCGGTAGGTGCCGACGACCGCGAGCCGCCGGGCCGGCCCGTCGTGCACGAGGTGCTCGAGCAGCACGAGCGTCGACGGGCTGGCCCAGTGCAGGTCGTCGAGCACCAGCAGCAACGGCGTCGACTGGCTGACGCTGCGCAGCACGCCGGCCACCGCGCGCAGCAGGAGGTACCGCTCGGTGCTCGGGTCCGGGGCGGCCGCCGTCGCCGTCGTCGCGAGTCGCTCGCGCAGCTCGGGCACGAGCCGGGCGAGCTCGCCCGCGTCGGTGCCGACGTGCCGGCGGAGCTCGGCGACGGGGCAGCGGGCGGCGAAGCGCCCGATCGCTTCGAGGAACGCGCCGAACGGCGGGTCGAGGTCCGCGCGGCAGCGCCCGTACAGCACGAGCGTCCCGTCGTTCATCGCTTCCCGCGCGAGCCAGGCCGCCAGCCGCGTCTTGCCCATGCCGGGCTCGCCCGCGATCAGCGTCAGCCGGTGCGACTGCTCCTCGCCCGGGTGCACCAGCGCGCGCAGCCGCTCGCGCTCGGCCTGCCGCCCGTGCAGCTCGCCCCGGTCGTGGTCGAGCAGGAGCGCCGCGAGCGACTCCCGCGCATCACGGGACCACGAACCGTCACCCTCCGGCTCGGTGTCGTGCCGTCCGCCGCGCAGCAGGAACACCCGCTCGAGCCGCCGCAACCCGCGCAGCCGCCGTTCGCCGACGTCCTCGAGCCAGCAGCCGTCGGGCAGCACGTCGGCGACCACCGCCGCCGTCGCCTCCGACAGCACGATCTCGTCCCCGGCGGCCAGACCGCGCAGGCGCGCGGCGCGGTTGATCGTCGGCCCGAGGTAGTAGCCGTCGCGCTGCTGCGCTTCGCCGGTGTGGCAGGCGAGCCGCACCCGCATCGTGATGCCGCCCGGCCACTCGTGCGCGGCGAGCGCCTCCCGCAGCTCGACGGCGACGGCGACGGCGTCGCTCGCGCGGCTGAAGACGTTGAGCGTCGAGTCCCCCTCGCCCTGCGCCTGCACGGTGCGGCCGCCGTGCGCGGCGACGTGCTGCCGCACCAACCGGTCGTGCACCTCGAGGGCGCCCGCCATCGCGGTCGGCTCGGCGTCCCACAGCGCGGTCGAGTCCTCGATGTCGGTGAGCAGGAACGTGAGCACCCCGCTCATGCGCACCGCGTCGCCGGGGCTCGGGTTGGCCGCCACCGCCTCGGGCAGGTCGAGCGCGCTGTCCTGCCGCAGCACCGCTGCCTGCAGCGACGACAGCGCGGGGCTCGGGTCGACACCGAGCTCGCTGTGCAGGCGGCGGCGCAGGTCGTCGTAGACCTGCAACGCCTCGGCCTGCCGTCCGCAGCGGTAGAGCCCGAGCATCAGCTGGGCGTGCAGGCGCTCGCGGTGCGGGTGCCGCCGCACGAGGTCCTCGAGCTCCTCGACGACCACGAGGTGCTGGCCGCAGTGCAGCTCGGCCTCGATGCGCTGCTCGAGCAGGGTCGTGCGCATCTCGAGGAGACGGGCGCGGGCCGGGACGGCGAACGGCTCGTCGTCGAACTCGGCGAGCGGCTCCCCGCGCCAGAGCCCGAGCGCCTGCCCGTAGGCGATGGCTGCCCACGCGTGGTCGCCGGCTGCTGCTGCGGCCTGCCCGCGGACGGCGAAGCCGCGCGCCGTGGCCACGTCGAGCGCCGTCGCGTCGGTGAGCAGGGAGGTGCCGCCACTGGGGTGCTCGTCGATCACGGGCGGCCGTGGCGCGCCCTCGTCGGGGCAGGCGTCGGCCACGCGCCGACGCAGGCGGGACAGGTAGGCGGCGACCGTGCGCTCCGCGGTGCGCGGCGGGTCGATCCAGAGGCCCTCGACGAGGGCTTGCCGCGACAGGCGCTCGCCGTCGGCGAGCGCGAGCATCGCGAGGACCGCGCGCTCCTTGGGCCCGCCGAGCCGCACCGGCTGGTCGTCGACGACGAGCTCCAGCGGCCCGAGCACGCCCACGCGCACCGGCGCGGACGCGAGCAGGGGCGGCGTCTCCACGGGGTGCTCCTCCGGTCGGTCCGGAACCGATCCCACCCGCATCCCGGGCCGAACGCCACGAACTGTCCGCGGTCCGACATGTGCGTTGCAACAGGTTCACGGCCGTTCTGCAACAGCTGCGGACCACCGTGGGTGACGTGATCAGGTCGGGAACCCGCCGCTGGGTCGGGATGCTGCGCAGCATCACGCTGTTCGAGGACCTCACCGACAAGCAGCTCCTGGAGCTCACCCGCCTGCTCGACGAGGTCGAGCGGCCCGCCGGCACCGTGCTGACCCGCCAGGGAAGCGTCGGCCGCGAGTCGTTCATCCTCGTGCGCGGCGAGGTCACCGTCCTCGTGCACGGCGCGCCGGTCACCCGGCTCGGCCCGGGCGAGCTCATCGGCGAGATGGCCCTGCTCAACGCGCAGCCGCGCACCGCGACGGTCATCGCCGACACCGACGTGACCCTGCTCGTCGTCGGCCCGGCGGTCTTCGCGACGCTGCTCGACTACCGCGGCGTCGGTCGCCGCGTGGCGGCCGAGCTCTCCGAGCGCCTCCGGTTCGCCGAGGGCGACGGCGCGATCCACCTGGAACCACCCGCGGCCGGGAGCCGGGAGCCCGCGAGCGGGCCCGATCGGACTCAGGTCACGACCTGACGCCGGCGGTCCCGTCGCTTCTGGGGGGCGACGGGCCCGCCGGCGCGGTCAGGCGTGGGGGTGCGGCGCGCGTCCGTTGTGGCTTGCGCCGATCGGCTTAGTCATCTGGGTGGGCATGACCCGTTCGTACGGTGCCGGCTCCCTAGTGCGCACCCCTCCAAAGGAGCGATGCTCGCCCGTCCGAAATGCCCCGAGGCTGGACGAGTGGCCTTCCCTGCCCGCTTCACGGCGCACCGCCTGCTGAAGACCGGACTCGGGGTCGAGACCCACCTCGGGACCGACAACGAGACCGGCCAGGCCGTCGTGATCAAGACGGTCGAGGTGGAGCGCGTGCACGTGTCGACGCGGCTGCGCTTCGAGCACGAGACCGCGGTGCTGCGGGCGCTCGCGATCTCGGGGCTGCGCCCGGTGCTCGACGCAGGGGTCGACGGCGACAAGCTCTACCTCGTGCAGCCGTTCGTCCCCGGCTGCTCGCTCGAGGAGCGGCTCACGCACGGGCCGCTCGGCGTGGAGGCGACGCTGCGGGTCGCGATCGACGTGTGCGCGGAGCTCGAGGCCGCGCACGAGGCGGGCATATCGCACCGCGACATCAAGCCGGCGAACATCGTCGTCGACACGCCCGATGGCTCGGTGGCCGACGACCCCACGCGCGCGACGTTGATCGACTTCGGCCTCGCACGCAGCGCGTGGCTCGACGGGACCATCCGCGACGAGCTCGTCGGCACCGTGCGCTACCTCGCGCCGGAGGCGACCGGTGCGGTGCACGCCGGCCCCGACGAGCGCTCCGACCTCTACGCGCTGGGTGCGGTGCTGTTCGAGTGCATCGCCGGCACCCCGCCGTTCCCCGGCCCGGGCGTGGGCGAGCTGTTGCGGCAGCACGTGACCGCACCCGTGCCCGAGCTGCGCCGGGCCGACGGCGCGCCGGTCCCGTACGCGCTGCAGGACATCATCCACCGGCTGCTGCGCAAGGACGCCGCGCAGCGCTACCAGTCGGCCCGCGCCCTGCGCGACGACCTCACCGCACTCGACGTCGCGCTGCGCGCCGGCGAGTCCGACCCCGCGATGGTGCTCGGCCGCACCGACCGGCGGCGCGTGCTCGCCGACCCCGCCTTCGTCGGCCGGGCCCTCGAGCTGGAGACGCTGACCCGCACGCTGGAGCGGGCGCGGCAGGGCAGCGGCGCGATGCTCCTGCTCGAGGCCGAGTCCGGCGGTGGCAAGAGCCGCCTCCTCGACGAGCTCGCCCAGCGGGCGAACCAGACCGACGTCACCGTGATGCGCGGTCAGGGCGAGGCGCTCGTCGCGCAGCGCCCCTTCACGGTGCTCGACGGCCTGGCCGCCGGCATCGCGGAGCTCGTGCAGGACGACCCGGCGATGCGCGCGACGATCGTGCGCGGCCTGAACCACCACGCGGACGCGGTCGGTCAGGCGCTCCCGGCGCTCGTGCCGGTGCTCGGCCTGTCCACCGTCGAGGACGCCGGCCCCGAGCAGTACGGGGAGCAGCGCAACATCGACGCGCTCTGCCGGCTGCTCGACGTGCTGGGCCGCGACCCGCGCAAGCCGTGCCTCGTGATCCTCGACGACTGCCAGTGGGCCGACGCGCTGACCGTGCGGCTGCTGCGTCGCTGGCAGGAGACGGTGCCCACGCCGTCGCACCTCATGGTCGTCGTCGCGTTCCGCAGCGAGGAGGTGCCGCCGACGCACCCGCTCCGTGACCTGCCGGGCGTGCTCGCGCTGCAGCTCGGCGCGCTGCCCGAGCCGGCGGTGCACGCGCTCGCGGAGTCGATGGCCGGCCCGGTGCCCGCCGACGCGCTCGAGGTCGTGTGGCGCCTGTCGAGCGGCAGCCCGTTCATGGCGGCCGCGGTGCTGCGCGGCCTGGTGGAGTGCGACGCGCTCGTAGACACGGCCGGCGGCTGGACCACCGACCCGGATGCGCTGCGCGACGTGCAGACGGCGCGCCGTGCGGCGGCCTTCCTCGTCCGCCGTCTCGAGCTGCTGAGCGATGACACGCTCGCGCTGCTGTCCTCGGGTGCGGTGCTGGGCAAGGCGTTCGAGCTCGACGCCGCCCTCGCGCTGACGCCGGGCATCGCGGCGTCCGCGGCCGCGCCGGCCCTCGCGGAGGCGACGCGACGCCGCATCGTGTGGATCGACGAGCGCAGCGGCACCGGTCACTTCTTCCACGACAAGCTGCGCGAGGCGCTGCTCGACCGGCTCGGCGCCGACACCCGGCAGCGGCTGCACGGCCAGGCCGCCGACGCGCTGCTCGCCCGCAGTGACCCGAACGACCCGTCCGACGTGACCGTGTTCGACCTCGCCTACCACCTCGACGCCGCCGGCCGGCGGGCCGAGGCGCTGCCCTACGCGCTGCGGGCGGCCGAGCTGGGTCGCACGCAGCACGCGCTCGACGTCGCGGTTGCGCACTACCGGATGGCCGAGCGGGCCGTCGGCTCCACCGACGGGGCGGTGGAGGACGTGCCGCTGGCGGCGCGCATCGCCGAGGGCCTCGGCGACGTGCTGATGCTGCAGGGCGAGTACGACGAGGCCGAGGAGGAGCTCGGCCGGGCGGCCGCGCTCGTCACCGACGACGTGCAGTCCGCGGCCATCGAGGGCAAGCGCGGCGAGGTCGCGTTCAAGCGCGGTGACATGCAGGCGGCGCGGCACCGGCTCGAGGGCGCGCTCGCGATGCTGGGCAGCCCGGTGCCGCGCACCGGCTTCGGCTGGATCGTGCGGCTCGTGCTGGAGCTGCTCGTGCAGGCCGCGCACACCGTCGCGCCGAAGCTGTTCGTCGGCCGGCGCAAGGACGGCGGGTCGGAGCGGGAGATGCTCGCGATCCGCGTCTACAGCCGGCTCGCGTACCTCTACTGGTTCCACAGCGGCAAGGTGCACTGCGGCTGGGCGCACCTGCGCGAGATGAACCTCGCCGAGCGCTACCCGCCGACCCCCGAGCTGGCGCAGGCGTACTCCGAGCACGGCCCCGTCATGACGATGATCCCGTGGTACTCGCGCGGGCTCGCCTACGCGCAGCGGTCGTACACGATCCGCAAGGAGCTCGGCGACGTCTGGGGCCAGGGGCAGAGCCGCAACTTCACCGGCGTGCTCCTCTACGCGGCGTCCCGCTACGAGGAGGCGCTCGAGGCCTGCCGGGATGCGATGCAGCTGCTCGAGCGCACCGGCGACCGGTGGGAGGTCAACACCGCGGGCTGGAACATCGCGCTCGCGCTGTACCGCCTCGGTGACCTGCCGGCCGCGGCCTCGTTCGCGCAGGACGTCTACAGCGCCGCGACCCGCATCGAGGACAGCACCGCGTCGGGTGTGAGCCTCTCGGCCTGGGCGAAGGCGGCGCAGGGTCGGGTCCCGCCGCCGCTGGTGAACGCCGAGCTCGCCCACGGCGACTCCGATGCGAGCACCGCCGCCGAGGTGTTGCTCGCCGCCGCGCTCCGCGCGCTGGCCGTCGACGACCTCGACGCCGCGCTCAGCCGCATCGAGGAGGCCCGGGCGGTGGTGCGCCGCGCCGGCCTGCGTCAGGAGTACGTCGCGCCGGTGAGCGTGTGGTGGGCCACGATCCTGCGCCGCCGGGCCGAGCGCACGCCGGCGTTCGCGCGCAAGCTGCAGCGCCGGCGGCTCGCGCAGGCCGCCAAGGCGGTGCGCCGCGGCCGCTGGCAGGCCGCCGCGTACCGCAACAACCTGCCGCACGCGCTGCGCGAGTCGGCGCTCGTGGCCGCGCTGCGCGGGCGGCCCGGCAAGGCGGTGCGGCTCGCCGAGCGCAGCATCGCCGTCGCCGAGCAGCAGCACGCCCGGTACGAGGCGGCCGCGAGCCGCGTCGTGCTGGCCAAGCTGCGCCTCACCGGCGACGCCGAGTCCCGCCAGGCCCTCGAGGACGCGCGCGCCGCCCTCGCCGCTCTGGAGCCCGTGGAGGTCGTCGAGACGCTCGACAGCGAGCCGGCCACGCCGACGCTGTCGCTCGCGGACCGGTTCGCGACGCTCCTCCGCGTCGGCCGCACCATCGCGGCCGCCACGACCGTCGAGGCGGTGCACGCCGGCGTCCGCGACGCGACGCTCGCGCTGCTGCGCGGCGAGCGCTGCCACATCATCACGCTCGACCCCACGCAACCGGACATCGACGCGCAGCTCGTCAGCGCCTCCGACGAGGACCTCGACCGGGTCAGCCGCACGCTCGTCGCCCAGGCGGTCGCCGCCGGCGAGCCCGCGGTGATGGACGACTTCGGCGTCGGCGAGAGCGAGAGCGTCCTGCTCGCCGACGTGCGCTCGGTGCTCGCCGCGCCGATCGCGGTGCACGGCAAGGTCGTCGCCTGCTTCTACACGACGCACCGCGAGGTCGGCGAGCTGTTCGGCGAGGACGAGGTCTCGCTCTCGTCCTTCATCGCGACGCTCGCCGGCGCCGCGCTGGAGCACCTCGCCGACAGCGAGGCCCGCTTCCGCTCGCTCGCCCAGAACTCGAGCGACGTCATCACGCTCGTGAACCGCAACCTCGTGGTGCTCGACCAGAGCGCGGCGCTCATGCGCGTCTTCGGCCTCGGACCCGGTGAGCTCGTCGGCACGTCGGTGCTCTCGTGGGTGCACCCCGACGACCGCCAGCGCGTGGAGGACAGCGTACGCAGCGTCCTGCGCAGCCGCACGCTCGACGAGGTGCGCGTGGAGTGCCGGGTGCGGCACGCGAGCGGCGCGTGGCGGCATGCCGAGACCGTCATCAGCGACCTCCTCGGCGACGAGCGCGTGCAGGCCGTCGTGCTCAACACGCGTGACATCACCGACCGCCGCCGGCTCGAGGACGAGCTGCGCATGCGCGCGCTGCAGGACCCGCTCACCGGTCTTGCCAACCGGGCGCTGTTCCTCGACCGGCTGCGCGGCGCGCTGAACCACGCGGGCACCGGGACGACGAACGTCAGCGTCGTGTTCCTCGACCTCGACGACTTCAAGTCGGTCAACGACACGCTCGGCCACGGCGCCGGCGACGAGATGCTCGTCGCGGTCGGCCGGCGACTCGAGACGTGCGTGCGGGGGACCGACACGCTCGCCCGCCTCGGCGGTGACGAGTTCGCCATCCTCATCGAGGACGCGCCGCACGCCGAGGTCGTGCGCATGGCCGGCCGTCTGCTCGCCGCCGCGTCCGCGCCCGTGGTCGTCGACGGCACGGAGATCCTGCCGCACGCGAGCGTCGGCGTCGCCCACGACGACGCCACGCGGCAGGCGCCGGACGACCTGCTCGCCCGCGCCGACCTGGCGATGTATGCCGCCAAGGCACGGGGCAAGCACCGCGTCGAGGTGTTCCATCCGTCGATGCAGGACGCGCTGCAGGAACGCGCCCGGCTGCAGAGCGACCTCGCGCGGGCCGTCGGCCGCGACCAGCTGCAGCTGCACTACCAGCCGATCGTCAGCCTGGGCGGCGCCGCGAGCCTGCGCGCGGGCCAGCCGGGCGCGGTGGGCCAGACCGTCGGCATGGAGGCGCTGCTGCGCTGGCACCACCCGAACGACGGCCTGCTCCACCCCGGCTCCTTCATCGAGGTCGCCGAGGACACCGGGCTCATCGTCGCGCTCGGCGAGTGGGCGCTGCGCACCGCCTGCGCAGACCTGCTCGTGTTCGATGACCTGCCCGGCCACGCGGTCAGGCCCGACGGCCCCACCGGCGCGCCCCTCCACGTGAGCGTCAACGTCGCCGCCCGTCAGCTCGCCGAGGCAACCTTCGTCGGGGACGTGATGGCGGTGCTGCGCGACACCGGTCTGCCGGCCGAGCAGCTCATCCTCGAGATCACCGAGAGCGCGATCCTCGAGGACTCGGCCGGCCTGCTCGGCAAGCTGCACCAGATGCGGGCCCGCGGCGTGCGCATCGCGCTCGACGACTTCGGCACGGGCTACTCGTCGCTGACGCACCTGCGCCGCTTCCCGGTGGACTTCGTGAAGATCGACCGCTCGTTCGTCGCCGAGCTGTCGAGCAGCCGCGAGGACACCTCGATCGTGCGCAGCGTCATCGAGCTCGCGCACGCGCTCGGCATCGTCGCGGTCGCCGAAGGCGTGGAGGACCAGCGCCAGCTCGCCGTGCTCACCGAGCTCGGCTGCGACCTCGCGCAGGGCTACCTGTGGAGCAAGCCGGAGCCGATCGGCAGCGTGCGATCCCGCCTCGGGGTCGGCCTGCCCGCGCAGCGGCCGGCTCCCCGGTCGGAGGAGGACCGCCAGCCGCTCGTCTGAGCGGCGGGCGCGCGGAGCCGGCTCACCCCGTGCTGCGACTCAGCCCATCCAGACTCAGCCCATCCAGGCGATGGCCTTGGTCTCCAGGTACTGCTCGAAGCCCTCGCGGCCGCACTGCCGGCCGATGCCGCTGTCCTTGTAGCCGCCGTAGGGCGAGTCGGCGCCGTACCAGAGGCCACCGTTGACGCTGAGCGAGCCGGTGCGGATGCGGCGCGCGACCGCGGTCGCGTGCGCCTCGTCGCCGAAGATGCCGCCGGACAGCCCGTAGCTCGAGTCGTTCGCGATGCGGATCGCGTCCTCGTCGTCGTCGAACGGGATGAGGCACTGCACCGGGCCGAAGATCTCCTCCTGCGCGATCGTCATCTTGTTGTTGACGTTGCCGAACAGCGTCGGCTCGACGAACCAGCCCTTCGGCAGGTGCGCGGGGCGGCCACCGCCGTGCAGCAGCTCGGCGCCTTCGGCCTTGCCCTTCTCGATGTAGTCCAGGATGCGGGCCCGCTGCTTGGCCGACACGACCGGGCCCATGATGTTGCCCGCGTCGGTCGGGTCGCCGTAGGGGACGGCCGCGAAGCCGGCGGTGAGGATCTGCACCGCCTCGTCGTAGCGCGCCCGGGGCACGAGCACGCGGGTCTGGATCGCGCAGCCCTGCCCTGCGTGCGTGCACGCCATCATCGGCGCGATCGGCAGCACCTGCTCCAGCGGCGCGTCGTCGAGCACGATCATCGCGGACTTGCCACCGAGCTCGAGGAACACCCGCTTCAACGTCGCGGCGCCGCGCTCCATGATCCGCTTGCCGGTGACGGTGGAACCGGTGAAGGAGATCTGGTCGACCATCGGGGAGAGCGTGAGCTCCTCACCGACCAGGTGGTCGCTGCTCGTCACGACGTTGACCACACCCGCGGGGATGTCGGTCTTCTCGGCGATGAGGCGGCCCAGCCGGGTCGCGTTCCACGGGGTGTCGGGCGCGGGCTTGAGGACGGTCGTGTTGCCGGTCGCGAGGATCGGGCCCAGCTTGTTGAGCGTCACCTCGAGCGGGAAGTTCCACGGCACGATCGAGCCGATGACGCCCATCGGCTCCTTCCAGACCTGCCGACGGGACTTCATGCCCATCATGTCCGCTTCGGGCAGGTTGCGCTCCCACTCGAACTCGTCGATGTAGCGCATCGGCCACAGCAACGCGTCGGTCGTCGGCCAGTCCAGCTGGGCCGCGAACGTCATGCCGAGCGGCGTGCCGACCTCGGCGACGAGCTCGGCGCGGTACTCCTCCTTCTCGGAGATGATCGCGTCGTGCAGCTGCTGCAGGCAGCGCTTGCGCAGCTCCTTGTTCGTCGACCAGTCGGTGTCGTCGAAGGCGCGGCGCGCGGCCTGGATCGCCCGGTTCATGTCCGCCGCATCAGCGTCCGCGACCTGACCGAGGACCTCCTCGGTGGCCGGGTTGATGTTGTCGAACGTCTTGCCCGACGTCGCCTCGACGAGCTCGCCGTCGATCAGCATCCGTACTTCGCCCATGACCGTCCCTCTCCGTGGCACCGCGCCGACGATCCATTTCTACACCGTGTCGAAATGACTGTCTCGGGCCGGGCGGGTCAGCCCTTGCGCGCAACCGCGCGGATCACCTCGGCGGCGTGGTCGGGCACGCGCCGCACGCTCGCCGGCGGGTGGTGCTGATCCTTCGCCGGCGGCCGCTTGGGCAGCTTCACCGGAGGGGTCTTCGTGAACGTGTACGGGATCGACTCGAGCAGGTGGGACATGAGGTTGAGGCGGGACCGCCTCTTGTCGTCGGACTCGACGACCCACCACGGGGACTCCGCGGAGTCGGTGTGCTTGAACATCTCGTCGCGCCGGCGCTGGTACTCCGCCCAGCGGTCGCGGCTCGCGAGGTCGATCGGGGAGAGCTTCCACTGCTTGAGCGGGTCCTTCGCCCGGTCCGCGAAGCGCCTCTCCTGCTCCTCCTCGCTGATGTCGAGCCAGTACTTGCGCAGGTGGATGCCGTCGTCGACGAGCATCTTCTCGAAGACCGGCGCCTGCTCCAGGAACCGCTTGTGCTGCTTCTTCGTGCAGAAGCCCATCACCGGTTCGACGCCCGCGCGGTTGTACCAGGAGCGGTCGAAGATCACGATCTCACCGGCGGCCGGCAGGTGCTCGACGTAGCGCTGGAAGTACCACTGCGTCTTCTCGCGCTCGGTCGGTGCCGGCAGGGCGACGACGCGCACGACGCGGGGGCTGAGGTTCTGGGTGATGCGCGCGATCACGCCGCCCTTGCCGGCGGCGTCGCGGCCTTCGAAGATGACGAGCACGCGCTGGCCCTTGTCGACCACCCAGTCCTTCAGGTGCGACAGCTCGACCTGCAGCCGCTGCAGCTCGGCCTCGTAGATCTCCTTCGGGACCTTCTCGGTGGCGTCGTCATCGCTCACGACGCTCACTCTGCCGCCTGCCGGCTGGGAAGGTGGTGCGATGAAGTTCACGGGGTGGGCCGACGAGGCGCTCGAGTTCTACGAAGGCCTCGAGGCCGACAACACCAAGACGTACTGGACACGGAACAAGCACGTCTACGACGAGCACGTCCTCGCGCCGATGCTCGCGCTGATCGCCGAGCTCGAGCCGACGTGGGGCGAGGGCAAGGTGTTCCGGCCCTACCGCGACGTGCGGTTCAGCAAGGACAAGACGCCGTACAAGACCAACATCGGCGCGCGGATCGGCGGCGGCTACGTGCAGCTCGACGCGAGCGGGCTGATGGTCGGCAGCGGCCGCTTCCACCTCGAGTCGGCCGAGGTGCAGCGCTTCCGTCAGGCGATCGACAACGACGTGTCCGGCAAGCAGCTCGTCTCGATCGTGAGCACCGCGCGCAAGAAGGGCTATGAGGCGAACAGCCACGACGAGCTGAAGACCGTCCCCCGCGGGTTCGACAGGGACCACCCGCGGGCCGAGCTGCTGAAGTACAAGGGCCTCATCATCTGGCGGCGCTGGGACCCGGCGGCGTGGCTCGGTACGGCGGCGGCCAAGAAGCGCGTGACCGACCTGTTCACCGCCGCGAAGCCCCTCAACGACTGGCTGGGCCAGCACGTCGGCGGGTAGCGGACGGCTCCCGGCTCAGATCGCGAACGTCCGGGACGCCGGCGTCGGGTCCTTGCCGATCGCGTCGACCGCGCGTACGTAGAACTTGTAGTGGCCCTTGGCGAGCGCCTTCGTCGTCTTCGGCGACGTGCACGACGAGTACTTCGGCGCCGGAGCCTTCACACCCTTCTTGGTCGGGAGCTTGACCAGCGCGCACTGGAAGGCCGCCTTGCCGACGACGTTGCGCGCCTTGAACGTCAGCGTCACCTTGTGCGTGGCCTTGTGCACCACCGGCGGGAGCAGCGTGGTGTCCGGCGGCAGCACGACGTCGACGCCCTGCGACTTGGTCGTGAACGCCGCGTCATCGCCCACGGTGACGCCCGCGCTGTTGGTCACGACGAGCCGGTAGTGGTAGGTCGTGCCCGGCTTCAGCCCCGCGATCGACTGCGAGACGAACACGGTGCCCGTGCTCGCTGGCGGCTTCGCGCACGCCACGTTGGTGCCGTAGGCGGTGGTGAGCCCGTACTCGAAGTGGCAGTTGGACACGGTCAGGCCGTGCGCGTTGACCGTGCCGTCGAGGATCGCGCCGGTGAGGTAGGTGGTGGGTTGTGCGTCGGTGACGACGGTCGGGGCGTTCGGCGCCGGGGCGAGCGTCGTGAACGACGATCCGGTGGTCGTCAGGGTCCCCCCGGGGCCGGTGGCGACCAGCCGGTAGAAGTACTTCGTCGAGGTGGTGAGGCCGGTGAGGCCCACGGAGACCGCGGTGTCGGTCGAGCCGCCCGGCGTGCTCGCGCACACCTTGCTCGACCCGTAGGCGGCCGTCGTGCCGTAGTCGAAGTGGCAGTCCGACAGCACGGTGCCCTTCGGGTTCAGCGTTCCGTGCACCGTCGCGGACGAGGTGGTGATGGCATCGGCGGTCCCGGTGGAACCGGTCGGCAGGGGCGGGGTGGCGAACGTGTGGTCCGGGCTCGGGTAGGTGCCGCCGGACTCCGTGATCTCCGCGCGGAAGTGGTAGGTCGTGCCCGGGACCAGCCCGGTCGCGGCGGCGGAGAAGCCGACCGTCCCGCTGCCGCTCGGCAGCGCCGAGCACGGGACCGACGAGCCGTAGGTCGTGTCGGTCCCGAGGTCGAAGGTGCAGCCGGTCGCGGTCTGCGTCTTCGTGTCGACGGTGCCGTGCAGGGTTGCCGTGGTTCCGGTGATCGCGTCGGCGTCGGTCGCGACGACGGTCGGGTCGGTCCAGGTCGAACCGAGCGGGACCGCGGGATTGGAGAGCGCGAAGTCGACGCTGTTGTTGCCGGTGCTCTGCGTGCCGGCCACCAGCCGGCGGATGGAGCTGCCGTCGTTCGGGTCGAGCGTGGTGTTGCCCTCGGTCGACGTGTCCTGCGCGACGGGACCGCCGTAGGTGACCTTGTCGTCGACGCCGGCCGTGGCGTCCAGCAGCTCGACCCGGCCGGCCGAGTCATCGAGGTTGGTGCACGTCGTCCCGCCCGAACCGGCGCTGGTGCCGAGGCCGTGGTCGGAGGCGGCGGTCCCGGTCCCGGTCCAACCGCTCTGGGTGAACAGGTAGTGCTGGCCCGGCTGGAGGGGCAACGCGAAGGACCCGTTGGTGCCGACCACGTCGCACAGGAAGCTGCCGTCGTTCTTGTACAGCCGGAGCGTCCAGCTGTCGGCCGCGGCGAGCGTGACGGTTGAGCCCGAGACGTTCTGGAGCTCGACGAAGTCGGTGCCGCCGACGCCTCCGGGGCCCTGCGCGCGCAGCTGGCTGATGACGATCGGGCTGGATGTCGCGGCGCCGGCCGGGTTGGGCGCGAGCACTGCGGGCAGCCCCACGGCGACCACCGCCGTGGCGGCGAGCGTGCCGATGGAGCGAAGACCGTGCTGGATCAAGGCGAGTCCTCTCTGCGGCCGCAAGACGGGGCGAAGCGGCACATCGAGGTTAGGCGTCGACACGGGCGCCCGCAGGCTTCACCGGCGATCGTGCTCCGATCGGCCCAGTGCGGTGCCGCCGCCAGGTCAGTAGGGCGCCTCGTCGGGGATGGCGGCGATCCGTTCGGCGAGCTCACGCTGGATCTGCTCGATGGCATCGCGGTCGGGCCCTGGGGGCAGCGTCGAGGTGTCGATGTCGTAGACGGGGCGACGCTGGAGGTCGTTGCGGATGTCGAGCCGGTGGTCCTTCGCCCGCACGGTGTGCTCCGTGCCGTGCGGGCTGGTCCAGGTGACCGTCCCGTCGGGGTGCAGGGTGGGTTGCCAGCCGCCGTCGCTCTTCACGGTGTGGCAGTGCGCCGAGAGGCCTTCGAGGTTCGCCTCGGTGGTGAGTCCGCCGCGGTGCCGTTCGGTTGCGTGGTCGATGTCGTCGATGTCCTTGTCGCACATGGGCGCCCGGCACGTCGCGTCGCGGGCGACGATGAGGTCGGTGAGGTCCTGGCCGGGCTTCTTCAGCCGGCCGTAGTCGCGACACACGCCGGAGTGCGGGTCGAGCACCATGCGCCACCAGTCGTTGCTCTGCCCGGCGAGCTCGCGAGCGATCGCTGCGGGGATGGGACCGACGCCGGTGACCTCGCCCGGGGTGTTGGCGCCGTGCAGCAGCGTCCGGAGGTCGACGTGCACGACCACCTTCACCGGACGCCCGTGCTTCGTCCGGCGCGTCGACGTCACGTGGGCGACGTCCGCTGACGCAGGCTCGCCGTCGGCGACGACCATCCCCTGCAGCCGCTCGAGGGCGAGGTCGCAGGTGAGCTGGTCGAGGGTGCGCGGGTCGCCGGCGGCGCGCAGCGCCCGCGCGGCCTGTTCGAGGGAGAGGTGGGCGAGCGCGATCTGCGTGGCGGGACCGTCGATGCCGAGGAACGCCATGCCGTCCTCGCCGGGCCGCACGTACGCGCAGCGATGCTCTCGAGCGGAGGTCTGCCGCTTGGTGAAGTCGTCCGGGTCGATCGCGGCCGCGGCCCGGCGTGCGGCCTGGCCGAGCTGTCCGGGGGCGACGTGCGGGGCCTTCGTGGCGAGCCGGGCCTGCACGGTGAGGCAGTCGTCCCGGGACAGCGTGCGGGTCTCCTCCAGTGCCTTGCGCAGGTGCGCCTCGCTGATCTCACCGGCGCCGAGCAGGGCCACGAGGTCCGGCAGCCGCTCGACCGCCTGCCGCGCGTTCGCCAGTCGGACCTCGGCGGTGCCGGGGCTCACCTTCTCCGCGACCGCGAGGCTGGTGCCGGCGAAGCTCGCGCCGCCCTGCTTCGGAGAGCGGCACCGCGCGTCGACGGCGAGGCGTGCGCCGATCTGCTGGTAGGCGATGTGTGCGGCGAGGGTGGCCCAGAGCCGGGCGTGCTCCTCGGACTCCCAGCCGTCGAGATCCGCGGGATCGAGCCGCTCGAGGATCGCCATGCGTCGCGCGAAGTCGGCGCCGGCCGCGTCGGTGAGCTGCTCGCGCACGGTGGGTGCCGCGACGTCGACGAGGGGGGTGGACGTGTCGTCGTCCGGGGCCCTCCGCACCGCGTCGACGAACGGCTCGTCGGCAGCCCACGCGGCCTGGGCGGCGTCGAGCGCTGCCGCGAACGCCGGGTCGGCGCACAGCTGCAGGAACGGGTCGCTCGCATCGTGGGCGAGCTCCGCCCATGAAGCGTCCCGAGCCATCTCCCGCATCCATCGAACATACGTTCGATCTATCCGGACGTCAAGAGGTTGAGTGAGGAATTCTTGCTGTGCCACAGCAAGAATCGCGCCTCCGCGATGTCAGACCTTTGTGCTACACCGACGAGATGACGGTGCCGGTGACCTCACCGAGGGAGATCGTGGACAGGTCGGCGGCCGGTGCGGTGGCGCTGATGGTGACGACGTCGCCGTCGTTCAGGAAGCCCGTGCCCAGCTCCATCAAGCAGCCGACCTGATCGGCCGCGGGTCCGCTCACGGTGCCGGAGGCGTAGAGGTCTCCGGTGCGCAACGAGGCGCCGTTGACGGTGAGGTGCGCGAGCTGCTGCGCGGCGGTCCAGTACATCGCCGAGAACGGAGGCCGGGTGACGACCTCGCCGTTGATGCGGACGGTCAGCTGCAGGGAGAGCGCATCGGTGCGGCCGGCGTCGTCCAGGTAGTCCGCGACCGCCGGGTCGCGCGGCGGCGGAGCGATCCACGCCGCGTCGAGCGCCGCGAGCGGCACGACCCACGGTGAGATCGAGGTGAGGAACGACTTGCCGAGGAACGGGCCCAGCGGGATCGTCTCGAACGCCTGGATGTCGCGCGCGGACCAGTCGTTCAGCAGGCACAAACCGAAGACGTGGTCGCGCCAGTCGGCCAGCGCGACCGGCTCGCCGATCCTCGAGGGGACGCCGACGACGAAGCCGACCTCCGCTTCGATGTCGAGGCGCTGTGTCGGCCCGACGGTGATCACGTCGCCCTCGCGGCCTTGCCCATCCGGCCCGCTCGCCGGCTCCCGGCGCCATTGGCCCCGCGGCCGCACGACGTCCGTGCCCGACACGACCACCGTGCCGGCCCGGCCGTGGTAGCCGATCGGGAGGTGCTTCCACGCGGGCGCGAGCGTCGGTGCCTCGGGGCGCAGCACGCGGCTGATGTTCAGCGCGTGGTGCTCGGAGGAGTAGAAGTCGACGTAGTCGGCGACCTCGAACGGCAGGTGCAGCGTCACGTCGCTGCGCTTGTGCAGGTGCGGGTCGACGGTGAGCCGGAAGTCCTCGTCGGACAGCCACGCGACGAGCGCGCTGCGCAGCTCGGACCACGCGGCGGGGCCGAGCGCGAGGAACGGGTTGAGCACCGGGGCGCGCAGCGCGTCCGCGCACGCGAGCCCGTGCGCGCGGGCGACGGGGGCCACCTCGAGCACGTCGTCACCGATGGCGACACCGATCGCGCGGTCGCGACCGCGCCGGGTGAACACGCCGTACGGGAGGTTCGCCAGGCCGAAGCCGGAGTCGGGCGCGAACGGCACCCACGACGAGGTCACGGACGAGGTTCTACCGCGGTTCGGGGCGCGCCCAGGAACGGAAGTAGTCGGCGTCCTCGCAGTCGGCACCGGCGGCGCCGAGAAGAAGCGGGCGGAACGTGTCGACCATGACGGCGAGCTCGTCGACCTCAGTGACGCCGATGCTGCGCTCGTAGGCGCCCGGCTGCGGGCCGTGCGGGGTGCCACCGGGGTGCAGCGAGATGGACCCCTGACCGATGCCGCTGCCCTTGCGCGCGGCGTAGTCACCGCCCGCGTAGAACAGCACCTCGTCGCTGTCGACGTTCGAGTGGTAGTACGGCACGGGGATCGCCAGCGGGTGGTAGTCGACCTTGCGCGGCACGAAGTTGCACACGACGAACCCCGCGCCCTCGAACACCTGGTGCGCGGGCGGCGGCTGGTGCACGCGGCCGGTGATCGGCTCGTAGTCGTGGATCGAGAACGTGTACGGGTAGAGGCAGCCGTCCCACCCGACCACGTCGAACGGATGGTTCGCGTACGTCATGACGGTGCCACCGACCGCGCCGTCACCGCCGCGGTGCTTCACGTACACGTCGACGTCCGAGCCGTCGGCGGTGAGCAGGTCGACCGGACCGTGCAGGTCGCGCTCGCAGTACGGCGCGTGCTCGAGCAGCTGCCCGTGGGCCGAGAGGAACTTCTTCGGCGGGGTGATGTGTGCGGAGGACTCGATGAGGAACGTTCTCAGGGGCTCGGCATCCGAAGGCAGCCAGCGGTGGACCGTGCCGCGCGGGATGACGACGTAGTCGCCGGCCGTGACCGGCAGCGCGCCGAACATCGTCTCGAGCGTCCCGGCGCCGCTCTCGACGTAGGCGCACTCGTCACCGATCGCGTTGCGGTACAGCGGTGACGGCTCGGTCGACGCCGCGTAGGCGAGACGCACGTCGGCGTTGCCGAGCAGCAGGTGCCGGCCGGTCACGGCGTCGCCGCCGGCCTTGAGCTCGTGCGTCCTCCAGTGCCGCGCCTTCAACGGCACGTTCGCCGTCGTCGAGGTGTCGGGCGCCTCCCACGGGCGGACGTCGACCACCGCGGCCGGGATGTTGCGGTGGTACAGCAGCGAGGAGTCGGAGGAGAACCCCTCCTCGCCGACGAGCTCCTCGTAGAAGAGCCCTCCGGTCGCGTTGCGGTGCTGGCTGTGCCGCTTGCGCGGCACATCACCGAGCGAGCGGTAGTAGCTCACAGGTTGCCCCGGGACTCCTGCTCGCGCTCGATGGCCTCGAACAGCGCCTTGAAGTTGCCCTTGCCGAAGCCCTGCGAGCCGTGCCGCTCGATCAGCTCGAAGAACACCGTGGGGCGGTCCTGGACCGGCCGCGTGAAGATCTGCAGGAGGTAGCCCTCCTCGTCACGGTCGACGAGGATGCGCCGCTTCTGCAGCTCCTCCACCGGCACGCGCACGGCGCCGATGCGCTCGCGGAGCTCGGCGTCCTCGTAGTAGGAGTCAGGGGTGTCGAGCATCTCCACGCCCCGGGCCCGCATCGCATCGACGGTGGCGAGGATGTCCGACGTGGTGAGGGCGATGTGCTGCACACCCGGCCCGCCGTAGAACTCGAGGTACTCGTCGATCTGCGAGCGCTTCCGGGCCACGGCCGGCTCGTTGAGCGGGAACTTCACCTTGCGGGAACCGTCGGCCACGACCTTCGACATCAGCGCCGAGTAGTTGGTGGCGATGTCGTCACCGATGAACTCGGCCATGTTGGTGAAGCCCATGACGCGGCCGTAGAAGTCGACCCACTCGTCCATGCGCCCGAGCTCGACGTTGCCGACGACGTGGTCGATGCCCTCGAAGAGACGCGGCCCGGGCTCCACGAGCGGCTCGCGGGCGACGTAGCCGGGCAGGTAGGGGCCGCTGTAGGCCGAGCGCTCGACGAACGTGTGCCGGGTCTCGCCGTACGCGCGGATCGCGGAGAGCACGACCTTGCCGGTGTCGTCCTCCTCCATGCGCGGGGTGTCCACGCCGATCGCGCCGCGGCTCGTCGCCAGGTCGTAGGCCCGGGCGGCGTCGGGCACGCGCAACGCGACGTCGATCACGCCGTCGCCGTGCTTGGCGACGTGCTCGCCGAGGCGGGTGCCCGCATGCACGGGCGCCGAGAACACGAAGCGTGCATCCCCGGACTCGAGGACGTACGACGTCACGTCGCGCGACCCGGTCTCCGGACCGCGGTACGCGGTGACGACCATGCCGAACGCGGTCGAGTAGAAGTGCGCGGCCTGCCGGGCGTTGCCGACGGCGAAGTGGATCGCGTCGACGCCTTCGAGCGGGAAGTCGGTGGTCACCGGGCGGCTCCGATCGGTGCGGTGGTCAGGGCAGTGTGGATCTGCGCGGGGTGGATCTGGTCGGTGTGGATCTGCGCGGCGATCGATTCGTCGTCGCAGGTCGCGAAGAAGCCGCCGACGACGTCCTCGAGGTGCGTGAAGGAGTCCGCGGCGAACAGCACCGGCTGGTACGTCGTGATGTCGTAGTCGGTGGTGCCCATCGCGGTGATGTCGAGCGGGTGCAGGTCCATCGAGCGGAACGCCTCGAGCTCGCCGTACGACGACAGGATCCCGGCCCCGCACGTCTTCAGCTCGCCACCCTCGAACACCACGCCGAACTCGAGGCTGAACCAGAACACGCGCGACACGAACTCGAGCGCGGCATCGGTCTCGACGCGCCGCGCAGCGTGCCCCGCCGCGCGGTAGAGCGCGGCGAAGCGGTCGCTCGCGAGGCAGTTCGCGTGGCCGACGACCTCGTGGATGACGTCGGGCTCCGGCGTGTACAGCGGCACCGAGTGGTGGCGCAGGTACTGCGTGGAGTGGAAGACGCCGACGGCGAGCGCCTCGTAGAAGTCGCGCAGCGGCACCAGCCCCGCCGCGGGCACGTAGCGGAAGTCGGTGAGCGCGACGAGGTGTGCGGACACGTCTTCCAGCTGTGGCACCGCCGCGCGCGGCAGGCCGAGCCGCTCGCGGCCGATGAGGTACTCGCGGCACGCGTAGCGCTGGTGGCGCGGCGCGAGCTCGTCCATGACGACGCGCCAGACCTCGTCCTCCTGCGCGGTGTAGGGCGCGCGGGGAACCGGCTGGCCGGGCCGCCACTCGAGCGCGAGGTGCGCGATGGCGTTGCGGCGCGCGCGGTAGGCCGCGTCGGTGCTGCCGGGGTGCGAGCTGCCCAGCTGCACCTCGACCCGGCCGTCGGCCCCCGTGACGACGGGCGCGTAGGTCACCGCTTCCTGGCGCATCGGCGCACCTCCTCGGTGCAACGGCACCACAGGGCCGCACCTACTGGCAAGACTGCTCAGCCCGACTGGACATTGTGCCCAGTGCTGCCCAGAGAAGTGGGATCATGCTGGTCATGGTGACCATAGATCCGCTCGATGCTCGGCTGATCGCGCTGCTGGCCGAGCAGCCGCGGATCGGGCTGGTCGAGGCGGCCCGGACGCTGTCCGTCGCCCGGGGCACCGTGCAGGCCCGGCTCGACAAGCTGCAGCGCAGCGGCGTCGTCACCGGGTTCGGGCCGGACATCGACGTCGCCGCGCTCGGCTACCCGGTGCAGGCGTTCGTCAGCGTGCAGCTCGTGCAGGGCCGGCTCGCCGAGGCGATCGCGGTCCTGTCCGCGATGCCTGAGGTGCTCGACGCGTTCGGCATGACCGGCACCGACGACCTGCTGGTGCGCGTCGCGACCCGCGACACCGTGCACCTGCAGGACCTGCTCGGCCGCATCCTCGCGTGCGAGGTGGTGCAGCGGACCAGCACGCACATCGCGCTGACCGAGCAGATCACCTACCGGGTGGGCCCGCTGGTGCAGCTCGCCGCCGGTCTGCGCTCGTGATGCCGATCCCGTCGCCGGGCGCCGGGTGAGCTGCTCAGGCCGGCTCGGGCACGCGCAGCTCGGCCCACACGACCTTGCCGGACTCGACCTCCTCGGTGCCCCAGACCGTGGTCATCGCGGTGATCAGGTACAGCCCACGCCCGCCTTCCCGCGTCGTGCTCGGCGGCCGCGGCTCGGGCATGCCGGTGCCGTCGTCGGTCACCTCGATGCGCAGCGTGCGGCCCGCGAGGGACAGGCGCATCGTCGGGGCGCTCTGCGCATGGGTGACCGCGTTGGCGACGAGCTCGCTGACCACGAGGAGCGCGTCATCGAGCACGCCGGGCACCCCCCACGCCGACACGCGCTCGCGGGTGAACTCGCGGGCCCGGCCGACCGAGCCGGCATCCCGCGCGAGGCGGATCGTCGCGGCCCCGCTCGGCCGCGTCTGCAGGGATTCGAGCAGGTCGACGAGGTAGTCGAGGTCGACGTCCTTGACGACGAAGCCCTCGACCCGCTCGCGGTACCAGTCGCGGTCGGACACCTCGGCGCCGGAGAACACGACGATCTTCGACGTCGGGGATCCCTGGCGCACGCCGAGCAGCACCTCGTGCCCGGCGATGTCCGGCAGACCGAGGTCGAGCACCACGATGTCGGGCCGCACCTCCGCGGCCAGGCGCACCGCAGCGGCGCCGTCCTCGGCCTCCGCCACGACCTCGAACGAGCCGCGGAAGCGCAGGGCCGTGCGCACGAGCCGTCGCGTCTCCGCGACGTCGTCGACGATCAGCACGCGCGTCGGCATGGCGCTCGGACTCACCTTCCCTTCGTCGGCAGCGACAGGACGAAGGCGTGCGGCCGATCGGCCTCCGGCGGTTCGTACCAGGCATCCCCGCGCTGGGCGCGCGCCAGCTCGCGGACGATGAACAGGCCGAGCCCGGTGCCGCTCTGGCGCTGGCCGGTGGCGAAGCGCTCGAAGAGCTGCGGGGCGACGCTGTCCGGCACGCCGGGCCCGCTGTCGCTCACGCGCACCTCCACGCGGTCGCCGGCGGCGATCGCGTTGATGCGCACCGGGCGCGCCCCGTAGCGCATCGCGTTGCCGATCAGGTTCTCCAGCATCTGCTGGACCCGGCCGCGGTCACCGGTCACGACGAGGCCGGCGGGCACGTCCACGTCCGTCTCGAGGTCCGGCGCGCTGCGCCGGATGGTGGTGATGGCGTCCGTCACAACGCCGGCCACGCCCACCTCCTCGAGCCGGAGCTCGATCGCCCCAGCCTCGACGCGGGCGGCGGTCAGCAGGTCGGCGAGCAGTCGCTGCAGGCGCTCGGCGCTCGAGCGCATGCCCGCCAGCAGGTCGTCGCGCTCGTCGGGCTCGAGCTCGGACCAGTGCCGCATGAGCATGTCGGCCGAGCCGCCGAGCACGCCCACCGGCCCGCGCAGCTCGTGGGCCGTGACGGCGAGGAACTGGGCCTGCTCCTCGGCCGCGCGGGCCAGGCGCACGTTCATCGCCTCGCGCTCCTCCGCTGCCATGCGCCGCTCGGTCACGTCGCGCGTCACCTTGGCGAACCCGATGTGCCGCCCGTCGGGGTCGTGCACCGCGGTGATCACGACGCTGGCCCAGAACTGGCTGCCGTCCTTCCGTACCCGCCAGCCCTCCTCCTCGTAACGGCCGTCCCGCAACGCCAGCACGAGCTCGTGCTCGGGATGGCCGCGCTCCTGCTCGGCGGCCGGGTAGAACGTGCGGAAGTGCTTCCCGATGATCTCGTCCGCGGTGTAGCCCTTGATGCGCTCGGCCCCGCGGTTCCAGCTCGCGATGTGCCCCTCGGTGTCGAGCATGAAGATCGCGTAGTCGCGCACCGTCTCGACGAGCAGGCGGAACCGCTCCTCCGACATGCGCAGCGCGCGCACCGCCTGCCGCGCCTCGGTGACGTCCTGGGCCTGCAGGAACAGGTACAGGGGCTGCCCGTGCCGGCCCTGCACCACGGCGAGCGTCGCCTCGATGCGGCGTGGCCCGTCCGCCGTGGTGGTGCCGTGCTCCACGTTGGCGATCGTGCGGTCGTTCGCGCCCAGCTCGGCGATCGCCGCGCGGAGCAGGCCGTCGTCCTCGGGGTCGGCGAGGTCGGGGTAGGCGACCCCGACCAGGCCGGTGTGGTCGCGGTCGAACAGCGCGCCGAGGGCCGCGTTCGCGCGCACCACCTGGCCGGTCAGGGTGATCGTCGCCATGCCGATCGCCGCTTCGTCGAAGACCTGGCGGAAGCGCTCCAGGTGGTCGGTGATCACCTCGGCCGCCGCGTCGAGCTCGGAGGCCGCGGCCGGCTCGGCGGCACCCGTGGGCCGGCCGAGCACCTCGGCGAGCTCGTCGGCGAGCCGGTCGATCGCCACGGACTTCTCGATGAACGCGGTCGCGCCGAGCTCGACCCCGCGGGCAGCGAGGCCCTCCTCGGAGAAGCCCGAGTAGAGCACCACCTTCGTCTTCGGGGACGCGGCGAGGACGCGGGGCAGCGCCTCCAATCCACCGAGCCGTGGCATCGAGACGTCGAGGAGCATCAGGTTCGGCTCGTGCTGCGATGCGAGTGAGATCGCCTCGAACCCGTCGCTGCCCTCGCCGACGACGTCGAACTGCTTCGACAGCCGCAGCCGGATGCGCACGAGCTCGCGCAGGTCGGCGGCGTCGTCGACGAGTACGACGGTCGGCGTGGCGGTCATGTCGGCCGCGACGCTACGCCCGCGCCCCCGGCCGGGCGAGCGGGCGACGCCTCGAGTGGGCGGGCCCCCGAGGTCAGGACCCGAGACCGCTGTGCGATAGTCGCCGCGTGGTCGCGCCCGCCATCGAGCCGTCGGTGATCCGCGTCGACGACGACGGCACGGTGACGCTGCTCGGCGGCTTCTCGCCGACGAGCGGGCACCGCCACTTCCCGTTGATGGCGATGTGCCCGTACAGCGGCGCCGACGACGTCGAACCGCTCGACCTGCCGCGCTCCGGCACGGTGTGGCTGCACACGACGGTCAGCGCCCCGCCGCCCGGCTACACCGGCCCGGTGCCCTACGGGCTGGGGGTCGTGCAGCTCGACGGCGAGCCGTTGCTCCGCGTCGTCGCCCGCCTCGTCGGTGCCGTCGAGGTCGGCGCGCCGGTGGTGCTGCGCGGCGAGGAGATCCCCGGCCCCGACGGCGCCCCCGTGACCACGTGGGCGTTCGCGGCGGCGGCAACGTGACCGGCAACGTGACCGGCAACGCGACCGGGGTGCGCGTCGCGGGCGTCGGCCTGCACCCGTTCGGCCGGTTCGACGGCGTGACCGGCACCCAGATGGGCGTCGTCGCGGTGCGGGCGGCACTCGAGGAGGCCGGCATCACGGCCCGCGACGTGCAGGCCGCGTACTGCGGCACCGCGTACGGCGGCGTCGCGTCCGGTCACCGCGTGCTCGGCCCGCTCGCGGGAACCGGCATCCCGATCTACGACGTCGAAGCCGGCTGTGCATCGGGCGGCGCCGCGCTCCAGCTCGGGGCGCAGGCCATCCGGTCGGGCCAGTGCGACCGCGTGCTCGTCTTCGGCGTGGAGAAGATGCCGAAGGGCGTCATCCGCTCGTCGTTCTTCGCGCCGTGGCAGGAAGCCGCGGGGCTCAACCCGGCACCCGCGTTCTTCGCGCTGCGGGCGCAGCGGCTGCTCGACGACGCCGAGCTCACCGTCGAGCACCTGGCGCAGGTGGTCGTGAAGAACCGGGCGCACGGCGTGCACAACCCGGACGCGATGTTCCGCAAGGCGGTCACCGTCGACGAGGTGCTCGCGTCGAAGATGATCTGCCCGCCGCTGAACCTGTTCATGCTCTGCTCGCCGAACGAGGGCGCCGCCGCGGTGGTGCTCGCCCGCGACGACCTCGCGCCCGACGGCGTCACCGTCGCCGGCGTCTCGCTGCGCTCGCACCTGCCGGGCAACGTGCTCGGCGAGGACTCACCCTTGTGCGGCATCGACGACACCGCGATCACACCGCCGACCGCGCTCGCCGCGCAGGACGCGTACGCGCAGGCCGGCATCGGTCCCGAGGACGTCGACGTCGTCGAGTGCCAAGACACCGATGCCGCCCGCGAGCTGCTCGCGTGGGCCGAGCTCGGCATCTGCGCCGCGGGTGACCAGGCGGCGGTGCTCGCCGACGGCAGCGCGATGGTCGGTGGGGCCGTGCCGATCAACCCGTCCGGCGGTCTCTTGTCGAAGGGGGAGCCGCTCGGGGCGTCGGCGCTCGGGCAGGTCGTCGAGCTCGTCCGGCAGCTGCGCGGGCAGGCCGGCGCGCGGCAGGTCGAGGGCGCGCGCGTGGCCCTCGCCCACGTCATCGGCCGCGGGGCCAACGCCTGCGTCACCGTGTTGATGCGCTGACCGGACACCGCACTGCGGGACGCTCGGTGCGTGCACCCGAGCGACGTCGAGCTGGTCTACCGGATCCTCGTCGGGTTCGGGCTCGCGTTCGCGATCGGCTTCGAGCGCGAGCTGCGCGGCTCGGTCGCCGGGGATCGGACGTTCTCCCTCATCGGTGGCGCGTCGGCCGCCGCGGCTGCCGTGACGGCCGCGACGAGCCCGCAGGCGCTCGCGGGCATCATCACCGGCGTCGGCTTCATCGGCGGCGGTCTCATCCTGCGCGCGCGCGACGAGCAGGTGCACGGCGTCACGACTGCCTCCACCGTGTTCGCCACGGCGGCGATGGGGGTCGTGGTCGGCATGGGCCACCTGCTCATCGGCACCCTCGTCGCGGCGTTGATGGTGCTCTCGCTGGAGCTGCGGTTCCTGCCGGTGATCCGGCTGCTCGACGCCCGCCGCTACCAGGACCGCTTCGGCAACGACGAGGACCCGCCCCGCCGGCGCCACACCTCGCGCTGAGGGTGGGGCCGGCGGGGCGGGTCCGTCGCGCTGTCTGTCCTTGCTGGATCTGTCCTGGCTAGGTGCGGCGCGGCCCGACGATCGCGTGGGCGATGCCGACGATGACGGCCAGGATCAGGCCCCACCAGAGCACGTGGGCCACGAAGCCGAGGCCGCCGAACACGAGGAGCAGCAGGAGCGCGAGGACGAGGAGCATGACGTCCCTCCCAAGGGGGTGCAGGTGTCCTCTGATGGCTCAGAGGCTCAGAAGTGGATCTACCCGCCGGACGGGCCATCGACACTCCTGCAGATGGGCTGATTGACCCCGTGTGATGGGGGAAAGCATGCACGTGTGACCACCCGATCGCTCGACGCGCGCCCGGGCGGAGACCTCTCCGTCGACGGGGTGGGCCCGCAGGGACACGAGGTCCAGCAGACCTTCCCCAGCGCGATCGAGAGCGTCGCCGCAGCCCGTCACTTCGCCCGCGACGTGTGCGAGCGGTGGCAGATCGCCAGCGCACGTGACGTGGAGATCTGCGTGTCCGAAGTCGTGGCCAACGCCGTGACGCACGGCGAGGGCGAGGTAGGGGTCGAGCTCGTGCGCACCCCGTGGGGCGTGCGCGTGGCCGTGAGCGACGGCGCGCGCGAGCTGCCCGTGGTGCGCCCGCCGACCCGCGACGGCGAAGGCGGCCGGGGCATGGCCGTCGTGTCCGCGCTGGCGGTGCGCTGGGCGGCCCGCCCCACCGACCACGGCAAGGTCGTGTGGTTCCACGTGAGCGAACGCGGCGACTGAGCGCCGGTTCGCTCAGTCCCGGGACCGGCCCTGCAGGGGGAGGTTCGCGACCTTGCCGAAGAACTCGTCGATGGCCTGCACCTTGCTGATGAACGCCTCGTAGTCGCGCGGCTTGGTGACGTGCGCGTTCGCGTTGAGCGCGTAGCTGCGCATGACGTCCTCCTCCGCGGAGCTCGTCGTCAGGACCACCACGGGGATGGTGCGCAGCGCCTCGTCGCCGCGCACCTCGGCGAGCACCTCGTGCCCGTCCTTGCGCGGCAGGTTGAGGTCGAGCAGCACGAGGTCCGGCCGCGGCGCCTCCGCGAAGCCGGCCTCGTTGCGCAGGAACGCGAGCGCCGCCTCCCCGTCGCCCACGACGTGGAGCGTGCTGGCCGTCGCGTGCGCTTCGAGGGCCTCCCGGGTCATGAGGACATCACCGGGGTCGTCCTCGACCAGCAGGATGTCGACCTTCGACACGGGTTCTCCTCCGGGGCAGTGGGAGCGGGGGGCTCCATCCTGCTACGAGGTGTCGATCTTGGCCGATTCGCCGACGTCGGTCGAGGGGAGCGGCTCGCCCGGCAGGGTGAAGCGCACGGTCGTGCCGGGCGTCTCCCGCCCTTCCTCGCGCGGGTCCACCCAGATGCGCCCGCCGTGCGCCTCGACGACCTTGCGGCACAGGGCCAGCCCGATGCCCATCCCGGGGTACTCCTCGCGGGAGCGCAGCCGCTGGAAGATGATGAACACCTTCTCGGCGTACTCGGGCTCGATGCCGATGCCGTCATCGCTCACCGCCACCTCGACCATGCCGTCGGGCAGGCGGCGCCCGGCCACGTGCACGAACGGGGTGATGCCCGGCGCGTGGAACTTGAGCGCGTTGCCGACGAGGTTCTGGAACAGCTGGGTGATCATCGAGCGGTCCCCGACCACGCGGGGCAGCGGCTCGCGGGCGATCTGGCCCTGGCTCTCCTCGATGGCGGTCGACAGCGAGCCGATCGCATCGGTCAGCGCGTCGTCGAGCGCGAGGACGTTCACGGTCTCCACCTGCCGGTCGACGCGGGAGAACTCGAGCAGGTCGTTGATCAACCTCTGCATGCGTGTGGCGCCGTCGACGGCGAAGTCGATGTAGGTGTCCGCGCGCTCGTCGAGCTGGCCGCCGTAGCGCTTGCGCAGGAGCTGGGTGAAGCTCGCGACCTTGCGCAGGGGCTCCTGCAGGTCGTGGCTCGCCACGTATGCGAACTGCTCGAGCTCGGCGTTGCTGCGCTGCAGGTCGTGCGCCTGCGTCTCGGCCTGCTGGATCAGGCTGTCCAGCTGTTGGCGCATCGATTCCATGTCCTCGGCGAGGTGACGGATCTCCGGCGGCCCGTCGGGGATGATCCGCCGGTCTCGCTCGCCCTCCGCCACCGCGACCGCCTGCGAGCCGAGCCGGCGCAGGGGACGGGTCACCCAGCTGCGCAGCGCGAACATCGCGGTCACGAGGATCGCGATGAGCGCCGCTTCGGAGATCGCGAGGGTCCACGCCAGCCGGCGCAGCCGGTTGTGGAGGTTCGTGCCGGCCGTCCGGGCGAGCGCCTGCTCACGGTCCTCCAACGGCGCGATCGCCGCGCGGATGGCGTCGAACTTCGCCTTCGCGTCCGCGTCGGTGATGAGGCCGGCCCCGGCCCGGCCGTTCTTGCGCACCGCCTCGACGGTCGGCGCGGCGACCTGACGGTGCCAGGTGTCGATGGCGACCAGCACGTTGTCGTACAGCGGCTCCGCGCCCGGCAGCTGCCGGATGTTCGTGAGCAGCATGGGCAGGAGCGACGTCTCGGTCCGTATGCCGTCGTTGTACGGCTGCAGGTAGGACTCGTCACCGGTGATGATGAACCCGCGCAGGCCGGTCTCCTCGTTGGTGATCGCGTTGATGAGCTGCTCGGTCTGGATGCGGGCCGGGCCGTAGATGTCGACCCGGCGGTGGATCGCGTCCGACAGCGTCGCGAGCGTGAACCCGACGATCACGCCCACCGACATCAGCGCCAGGATCGTCCCGCCCACCGTGAGGGCGAGCCGGCGGCGCAGCGACCACGGGCCCGTCTCGCGTCGCCGTGGGCGCTTGGCCCCCGGCTCGGTCATCGCGCCGGGCGCAGCAGCAGGAGCGCGATGTCGTCGGCGACCGGTCCGCCGTTCAGCTCCTCGATGCGCGCGAGCAGCTTGTCGGCGACGTGCTCCATCGGCATCGACGGCTCCATCACCTCGCCGAGCTGCTCGACCAGCCCTTCGACACCGAGGCGTTCAGGGCCGGCGTGCCCCTCGATCAGCCCATCGGTGTAGAGCAGCAGCTGCCAGGTCGGCCCGAGCGGCAGCCGCGCCGCCGGGTAGCTCGCCCCGGAGATCAGGCCGAGCGCGGGACCGATGTCGCTCGTGTCCACCGCGGCGGCGCACGGCTCGCACTGGATCGGCGGTGGATGTCCGGCGAGGCGCAGCGTCGCGGTCGTCATCGACGGCGGGAGCGACAGCGTCGCGACGGTCGCGAACACCTCCTCGCTGTCCCGCTCGCTGCACAGCACCCGGTCCAGCGCCGCGAGCCGCTGCTCCTCGGGCACCTCGGCGAGCACCATCGAGCGCCACGCGACGCGCAGGCTCGCCCCGAGCGCCGCCTCGGACGGCCCGTGGCCCGCGACGTCGCCGATGAGCACGTCCACCGAGCCGTCGGTGTGCGCGATCGCGTCGTAGAAGTCACCGCCGAGCAGCGACTGCTCGCGGCCGGGGCGGTACAGCGTCGCGACGTCGAGCCCGCACGAGTCCAGCTGCAGCGACGGCAGCAGCCCGCGCTCGAGGCGCCGGTACTCCTGCGCGCGCAGCTCGGACTCGCGCAAGCGTTGCGCGGCGTTCTCGTTGCGCTTGCGCTCGATCGCGTACTGCACGGACCGCCGCAGGTCGTCGACGCCCACCTGGCCCTTGACGAGGTAGTCCTGCGCGCCGGCGGCGACCGCGAGCCGACCGCTCTGCCCGACCGCGAGGCCGGTGAGCACGACGACCGCTGTCGCGTGCGCGAGCTCCAGCACCTCGGCGAGCGCGGACAGCCCGCTCGCCCCGGGCAGGCCGAGGTCGAGCAGCACGCAGTCCACCCCGCGGTTCAGCTCGGCGCGGGCGTCGGTCACGCTGCGGGCCCAGACGATCTGGACCCCGGGCAGGCCCTCCTCGAGGTACTCGGTCACGAGGACCGCGTCCCCCCGGTCGTCCTCGATCAGCAGGACCCGCAACGACATCCCGGGGTCGCTCACGGCGATGTCACTGCGCCCGCTCGCAAGCTCCCGGCGCGCGTCCTACTCACGCACCTCGACGACCTGGTCCATGCCGACGACGGTGATCAGCTTGCGCACGCTGCTGTTCGCGTTGTGCACCTCGACCCGACCGTCGCGCTCCTGCATCTTCTGGTGCGCGAACGCGAGGCAGGTCAGTCCCGACGAGTCCATGAAGGTCACGTCGGCGAGGTCCACGACGAGCACGGTCGACGCGCTCTCGGCCAGGGCCTCCGTGATCGACTCGCGCAGCGCGGGCGCGCTCGCGAGGTCGATCTCGCCGGACGGGGTGATGACGATCGGGTCAGTGTCGGTCATGGTCGTCCTTGCTCCATGCGGCCCGCTCGCAAGCTCCCGGCGCCGGTTCTCCATCTGTGCGGGTGGAGCATTTCACAGCATCGAGGACCGTCACGTCGCTGCGCTCCCATCGTCGGTCAGGTGCTCCCGGAGCTGCGCGAGGGTCTTGGCGAGCAGCCGCGACACGTGCATCTGGCTGAGCCCCACCTCGGCCGCGATCTGGCTCTGCGTCTTGTTCTCGAAGAAGCGTAGGACGATGATCCGCCGCTCGCGGGGGGCCAGCGAGTCGAGCAGCGGGCCGATCGACGCGACGTCCTCGACCCGGCTGAGGCCCTCCTCCTCGATGCCGAGCGTCTCGTGCCCGGTGAGCGAGCCGTCGTCGTCCTCGGGCGCGTCGAGGCTCATCGGCGCGTACGCCGTCGCCGCGAGCAGCCCCTCGACCACGTCCTCGCGCGGCAGGCCCATGTGCTCGGCCAGCTCGCTCACCCGCGGCGACCGCCCGAGCTTGTGCGTCAGCTCGTCCGTCGCCGCGGACAGCTCGAGCTTGATCTCCTGGATGCGCCGTGGCACCCGGATGGCCCAGCCCTTGTCGCGGAAGTAGCGGCGGATCTCGCCGACGACCGTCGGTGACGCATAGGTGGAGAACGCGACGCCCCGCTCGGAGTCGAAGCGGTCGACCGCCTTCAGCAGGCCGATCGTGCCCACCTGCACGAGGTCCTCGTACGGCTCCCCGCGGCCGCGGAAGCGACCGGCGAGGTAGTGGACCAGCGGCAGGTTGAGCTCGACGATCTCGTCCCGCGCCTGCTGGCGCTTGGGATCGTCGTCCGCGAGCTCGGCGATGAGCGCGAAGAGCTGCTCGGTGCGCTCTCTTCGCTCGGCCGACCCCGGTTCAGCTTCCGGTTCGTCGGCCATGTCAGACCGGGAGCTCGTCGCTGCGGCGCTTGGTGACCGCGATCGTCGTGCTGTCGCCCTGGCTCGTGTGCTCCGCGGTGTCGGCCAAGGTGCTCAGCACGGTCCACGCGAAGCTGTCCGTGGTGATCGCGACACCGCTCGAGGGTGCGGTCACCGTGATCGCGAGCCCGTCGTCGAGGACCTCGATCGCCAGGTGCAGCACCGCGTCGGGGTGGGCGCCGCTCATCAGCAGCGCGGCGGCCTCGTCGGCGGCCATGCGCAGGTCTTCGATGTCGTCGACGGAGAAGTCCGACGCGGCGGCGACCGATGCGACGACCGTGCGCACGAGCCCCAGGTAGGCGCTGCGCGCGGGGACCTTGAGCGCGGTGCGCTCACCGGGACGGGGCGTCGCCGCCGGCCGGTGGCTGCCCTGCGGTGCGGCGGTCATGACGTGCTCCGGACGGCCCGCGCGACCGGACGGTTCAGGGGGAGGCGCATGTGCGACAGGCTCGCACACACGTCCCCGATCCCCCAGCGTCCCTGCCGATCCACCCCCTGAGATGCACCGAGCTCCCGGCGCTCAGCGACCGACCGCGCGTTCCAGCTGTGCCTTCGACATGCGTGATCGACCGCGTACACCCTTTGCCTTCGCCTCGTTGTAGAGCTGCTCCTTGGTGCGTCCGCCCGGGCCAGAGTGCGAGCGCAGGCCGCCGCGGCGGCCGGAGGAGATGTCCTTGATCGAGGTGCGACTGGCGGTCGCCGCCTCGCCGGAGCGGGCTCGCTCCTTGTTGACCGTCCGGGCCGCGATCTCCTTCGCGACCCTGGGACTGCGGCCCCGCGCCTCGAGCCCCTGCTCGATGTGCTCGTACTGGCGCTCACGCTTGCGACTCCACGTGCGCGGTGGCATTGCCGTCCTCCTCCCGGACCGTCGACATCGGTGCTCCTCCCCTGCTGAGCGGTGGTCCAAACCTGCCGGTGGAGGCCGTCGCCGGGGGTTTTCCCCCGCGCGCCCTCGGGCACGACGTTCGGTGGAGCTGGTCAAGACCGGCTTCACCGATCCTCAGCACGACCGAGCCTCAGGAAGGGAGCGATCGACATGGGCAGCACCGCGGATGACGTCAAGGGCCGGGTGAAGGAGGCCGTGGGCGACCTCACGGGGGATGACAAGACCAAGGCCGAGGGCAAGAAGGACCAGGCCGGCGCCAAGGTCAAGGAGGTCGCCGAGGACGCGAAGGACAAGGTCGTGGACCTGGTCGACCGCGCCAAGGAGCACACCAAGTAGCCAGCACCACCGAGGTAGCACCACCCAGGACGAGCGACGTCGCTTGACGGCGGCGTGCCCCTGCCCGTGAACCCGGGAGGGGCACGTCGCCCTCTGCTCTCCGGGGCCGTCTGCTGCCCGGCGCGCAGGGACGGTGCGTGCGCGTGCAAGAAGTCTGGTTTCGGCGGTTCGCGGGGCGGGGTACGGCGGGCGCATGGAGGCACAGGTGAGTCCGCGCGCGGGAGCGCTCACGGTGGGGAGGCGGCGATGGTGAACGTGGGGCTGCTGGAGTGCCTCGATGCCGCGCTGCGCGACGGCGAGGCCGGCATCCTCGTGTTCGGGCGGCGGGCCGGCCGCCTGCTGCCCTGCTCGCCCGCCATGCGTGCGCGCACCCTCGTCCGCATCTACGCGCTCCAGTCCGGCGACCTGCGCTCGGAGCCGGCGGCCGCGCTGGCGCACCACCCCGTCGTGGCCACGCTGCGCTGGCACCTCGAGCGGCACTGGCTGCGCGACCTCGCCGAGATCCCTGTTCCCACCATCGCCGAGGGTGACGCGGCCACGGTGGTCGACAAGCTGCGCCGTCTCGCCGTGCGCAACCGGCTGCCGGTCGTGTACGGCTGGCTCGCCGAGGAGGCGGACTTCGAAGGCCTGCGCAGGTTCCTCGCCGCGGACCACAGCGCCTACGACGTCAACGACGACCTGCTCGCCCAGGCCCAGGTGGGGTTGAGCGCATCCGGCTCACGAGATGTGCTGACCCGCACGCAGCTCGAGGCTCGCGGTGGCGGCGACCCCACCCGGGCGCTCCCGGCGCTCCACCGCAGCATGGCGGCGGCGCTGCGGCTGCACGAGGTCGACCCGACCCTCGGTGAGGAGTCGGAGGAGCAGTGCGAGCGCGACGCACTGGCCGCGTTCCTCGCCGCGAACCATGCGCTGCAGCCTGAGCTGATCGGCGCGGTCGCGATGAGCGAGCTCCAGGCCGCGCCCCGTGCCCGCCTCGTGCTTCGCTCCTTGCAGCGCCATCACGGCGCGGACGGCGGCGCGGGCGGCGCGCTCGCGTACCACGAGGCGATCGCCGACAGCGACCGCAGCCGCGGCCGCGCCTGGCTCGACGGGCTGCTGCGGCCGCTCATCGACGACGACCCGTCCTGGGCCCCGCGCATCGTGCGGGGTGCGGTGTGGCGCTGCGAGACCAACGCCCGCTTCGCGACGTGGGCGTGGTCGCGGCTCACCCGCCCGCTCGACGAGGCCGACGGCGCCGACGCGATGGTGGCCTGACGCGAAGGCTGGGGCACCATCAGGGCAGCATCAAGGCCGCATCAGGGCAGCAACGCCACTGCCCGGCCGCGCGTTACTCGTTGCGCGTGTCACAACTACGGGGCGTGAGCCGCTCGACAGATCACCCCAAACGGTGGACAGTCGACATGAGCAGTCTTGAGAAAGCAGGACGGCGGACATCGTTCCGAGTCCGATGCGTGAGGTGCAGCGGACCTCCTGTGTCGTGCAGCAGAAAGGTCCCCCATGAGGGTTCGCACCACGGCGTCAGCCGTCATCCTCGAGCTCAGCGGCGAGCTCGACATCGCCACCTCGCCGCCGATCCTGGACGCGCTGACCACCGAGCTCACGAACGACGCCACGAAGACGGTCGTGTTCGACCTGCGCGACGTCACGTTCATGGACTCGTCGGCGATCAAGAGCATCATCTACGCGCAGAACCGCATGCGGGTGCGGTCCGGCAACGTCATCGTCTGCAACGCGCAGCCGCACGTCGCCAAGGTCATCCGCATCCTCGGCCTCGACCACGAGGTCGAGGTGCTCGACGCCACCGACCCCTTGCCGCCGTTCCTCGACCCGGACACCGCGCTCACCGCCTAGTCCCCGGGCGGGGAACGCGTCGGGCGACGCCGCCGTGTCGCGCCCGCTTCGTCCGCCCGGCCGGGAACGCCTGTCTAAGATCGCCCCGCAGCGTCTCGCGGCGCTGCGTCGGTGTGTGTGGCCGTTGAACCTCCAGCGGACCGCCGCGCGGCGAAGCGAGGAAGACGTCCATGCTCACCGAGGATCCCGAGCCGATGGCTGGAGGCGGTGACCGCGCGCCGAGCTCGGACCGGATCAAGGCCCTGGCGGAGGACTTCGCGGCGATCGGCCGTGAGGTGGCCGAGTCCGACGGTCCGGCGCCCGTCGTGGTCACGCTCGCCCGGCTCGCCGTGGACCGCGTGCCCAACGCGCTGTGGGCCAGCATCACCACGCTCCGCGACGGCACCTTCACCACGATCGCCGCGACCGATCCGCGCGCCGGACAGGCTGACGCCATCCAGTACGCGCTCGGCTCCGGCCCCTGCATCGACGCCGCGCTCGACGACGCGATCTACAACCCGCAGGACCTCCGCAACGACGAGCGCTGGCCCGAGTTCGGCCGGCGGGTGGCGGACGAGCTCGGCGTCGAGAGCATGCTCTGCTACCGGCTCGCGCTCGGGGTCGAGGGCGTGATCGCGAGCATGAACATCTACTCCGACCGGTCGATGGCGTTCGACGATGACGCGGTCGCGGCCGGCCTGCTGATCGCCGCGCACGGGGGCATGGCGGTCACCGCGGCGACGACCCGTGAGGAGGCCGGCCACCTGCGCCGCGCGTTGGAGAACAGCCGCGAGATCGGCGTGGCCATGGGCGTGCTCATGAAGGTGCACGGCGTGACCCGCGAGCAGGCGTTCGACCTGCTGCGCATCGCGAGCCAGAGCTCCAACCGCAAGCTGCGCGACATCGCCACCGATGTCGCCGACACCGGCACCATCGACCTGGATCGGGCCAACCTCGACTCGGTCTAGCGCAGCGAACGTGGTCAACCCGAAGCGGACACCAGGCGCACTACCGCGACCGACTGGCCTTCGAGGGTCACGTCGCCGGGGCCGAAGCCGTAGCCGGGTGACGAAGCCGCCAGCACCTCGAGCACCGCACCGCCGACCGGCACCGACTGGCGCACGTCGGAGAGGTTGACCGCGAGCACGATCGTGCCGCGCCGCAACGCGAGCCCGCGCGCCGCGTCGTCGCCGTCCGCCGACGCGCGGTCGAGGCGACCGTCGGCGAGGTCCGGCTCCGTCCGCCGAAGATTCAGCAGGGTGCGGTACCAGTCGAGCATCGTCGCGCCCGCGTCGGTGTCGAGCTCGTCCCAGTCGAGCGTGCTGGCGCGCGCGGTCTGCGGGTCCTCCGGATCCGGCACGGCCGCGGGGTCCCAGCCGAAGGCCGCGAACTCGCGTCGCCGTCCGGTGCGCACCGCCTCCTGCAGCTCGGGGTCGGTGTGCGCGGCGAAGAACTGCCAGGGCGTCTGCGCCGCCCACTCCTCGCCCATGAAGAGCAGGGGAGTCATCGGAGCGAGCAGCACGATGGCCGCACCGACCATCGCCAGCTCGACAGTGATGCTGTGGGACAGGCGGTCTCCGACGGCCCGGTTGCCGATCTGGTCGTGGTTCTGCAACGCCACGACGACGTGCGACGCCGACGTCCCCTCGGGCAGGGGACGGCCGACGACCTTGTCGCGGTGCTTGGAGAAGCGTTCGGCGTAGCAGTAGCCGCGCGTCCAGCACTGCATGAGGTCGGAGTAGCTCCCGAAATCCTCGTAGTAGCCGTCGAGCTCGCCGGTGAGCAGCGTGTGCACGCTGTGGTGCAGGTCGTCAGCCCACATCGCGTCGAGCCCTACGCCACCCGCCTCACGCGGGGCGACGAGGGACGGCTCGTTGAGATCGCTCTCTGCGATGAGCCACGCGGTGCGCCCGGTGATCGCCGAGAGCTCGGCGACGGTCCGGCTGAGCTCGGTGAGGAACGACGGCTCCGAGGTGTCGACGAGCGCGTGCACCGCATCGAGCCGCAGCCCGTCGCAGTGGAAGTCGCGCAGCCACTGCACCGCGTTGTCGATGAAGAACGCGCGGACCTCCGCGCTGCCCTCCTGGTCGAGGTTGACGGCTCGGCCCCACGGCGTCTCGTGCGCATCGGTGAAGTACGGCCCGTACTTCATCAGCACGTTGCCGCTCGGGCCGAGGTGGTTGTAGACGACGTCGAGCACGACCGCGAGACCGTGCGCGTGCGCGGCATCGACGAACCGCTTGAAGCCGTCGGGTCCGCCGTACGGCTCGTGGGCGGCGAAGAGGTCCACGCCGTCGTAGCCCCAGCCGCGGTCACCGTCGAAGCCGTTGATCGGCATCACCTCGATCGCGGTCGCGCCGAGCTCGACGATGTGCGGGAGCCGGGCGATCGCGGCGTCGAACGTGCCTTCACGGGTGAACGTTCCGACATGCAGCTCGTAGATGACGTTGCCGATCCAGGGCCGGCCGTGCCAGAGGTCGTCGGTCCACGCGAACGCCTCGTGGTCGTAGACCTCGGACAGCCCGTGCGGCCCGTCGGGCTGCCGCACCGAGCGCGGGTCCTTGAGCGGCGGAGCGCCGTCGATGCCGAAGCCGTAGCGCGTGCCGGCGCCGGCCTCCTCGACCGTCGCGACCCACCAGCCGTCGCCGTCGTCCTGCATCGGGTGCTCGGCATCGTCGGCGGTGACGGTGACCTTCTGCGCCTCGGGGGCCCACACCCGGAACCGGTGGCTCACGGCCACGGGTCCCGGCGTTGGTGGACGGCGACGCCGGGCGCTTCGACGACCGGCACCCACGCGGGGCCCGGCGACGGGGTCGGCGCGGCATCCCGTGTCGTCGCCCACGGGCGACGGGTGGCGACGACGGCGATGCGGTCCGCGCGCGTGAAGGCCACGAAGCGATCGTCGCCGAGCTCGAGCGGTGCGTAGGTGCCGTCGGTGCCGAACCAGTCGGCCCGCTCCCGGCGCAGCCGCAGCAGGGCCGCGGTGGTGGTCTGCTTCAGGTCGTCCCCGCGGACGAGCGCCGCCTGCGCCTCCGACCAGTCGACCGGCCGCCGGTTGTCCGGGTCGGCCAGCGAGCGGTCGACGCGCTCGCAGCCCTGATAGCAGTCGGGCACGCCGGGCATCATCAGCTGCACCGCCTTGGCGGCGACGCTCGCCACGACGTCGGCCTGCTGCCGGCGCGGATCGGCGCACCACCCGTCGAGCGCCTCGCGCACGGCCGCGTCGTCCGGCAGGGCGCGCGCGGCTTCGACCACCATGCGGTCGTACTCGGGGTCGGGGTCGATCCAGGTCGTGGCGAGCTTCGCCTCCTTCGTCGCCTTCGTGAGGTAGCGGGCCAGCCGCTCACCGTCGATCGGCCACGCGCCGAGCAGCGTCTGCGCGGTGAAGTAGGCCGCGTGCGCGTCGAGCCCACAGCCGCGCGCCTGCGCGGTCAGCGTGCTCGCGAGCTCGGCCCACGCCGCGGTGTCCTCGCTGAGCATCAACAGGCGTGCGCGCACGTCCTCGCTGCGCTTGGTGTCGTGCGTCGACAGCGTGGTCATCGAGCGTGGCCAGGTGGCCTGGCGCTGTGCGCACCACGAGTGCCACATCGAGAGTGAGGTGCCGAACGCGCCGGGGTCGCCGCCGACCTCGTTCAGCGCGAGCAGGCGCAGCGCGCGGTAGCACGCGGTGTCCTCGACGCCCTTCGCCATCACCGGGCCCGACACCTGCTGGAAGCGCACGACGAGCTCGGCGTGG